>JBJEVA010000072.1:0-58675 GCA_051884115.1 Candidatus Coproplasma sp.
TTTGGTCGAGGCGACGGGATTCGAACCCACGACCTTATGGTCCCGAACCATACGCGCTACCAACTGCGCTACGCCTCGATAAGATAAATTGATTATATATTTTTGACGGCGTTCCGTCAAATAAAATGTGCGCCTGAATATAAAAAATTGATTTTTATTACGCCTATTTCTCTTTACGGATAAAGTTATTTATGTTAATATAATGATGTAAGAAATATTACAAAGGGGAAAGACCGTGAGCGATAATTATGAGCTTTCGCAAAAACAAAAGATGCTCGGTGTTGCTTTGTTTTCAAGGCATATTAAAAAGGAGAACGCCGTCCTTATAATGATGACGTTGGAAACCGACGAACAGATAGACGATTTAACCTGGTATATGGGTCAACATCCCGATGCAATGGATGAAGAACTCGTTGCCGTTGCTTATCAAATAGTAAAGGATTATAAGGAGAGTTAAAGTGGATAAATCAAGGCTTGAAAAATATGCCCGTTTAATAGTTGAGTGCGGGCTTAACATACAAAAAGGACAGGAAGTTTTAGTTCAGTGCGGACTCGACCAGCCTGAATTTGTGGCTATGGTAGTAGAAGAGTGTTATAAAATGGGTGCTTCAAGGGTAACCGTTAAATGGACCTATATGCCCATAGCTAAGATAAACTACAACTACCGTTCGCTTGAAACCCTTTCGGAGGTTACTTTAGTAGAAAAGGCAGAGTGGCAGACGAGGGTTGATAAGCTCTCCTGTCTTTTATGGCTCGATTCCGACGACCCCGACGGCTTGAGCGGAACGGATAACGAAAAAATTTCCAAGGCAAATATGGCGAGATATCCCATAATCAAGCCCTATAGAGATGCCATTGAAAATAAATATCAGTGGTGCATCGCCGCTGTTCCCGGCAAAGAGTGGGCGTTAAAGGTCTTCCCCGAACTTAGCGAAGAAGAGGCTATCGAAAAGCTTTGGGATGCAATATTAAATTCCTCAAGAGTTGACGGAAATCCTATTTTAGCATGGGAAAATCACAATAGAGAGTTGGCAAAAAGGTGTGAGTTCTTGAACAAATACAGGTTCGATACACTTGAATATAAGTCTGCAAACGGTACCGATTTTACGGTAGGACTCAATCAAAAAGGTATCTTTTGCGGTGGCGGAGAAACCACTCTCGGCTCTAATATCTATTTCAACCCCAATATCCCCACCGAAGAAGTATTTACTTCTCCCGTAAAGGGTAGGGCGGAAGGTAAGGTTGTGGCAACCAAACCCCTTTCTTATCAGGGCAAGCTTATCGAAAACTTTTGGATAGAATTTAAAGACGGTAAGGCGGTTAAGGTAGGAGCTGAGAAGAATCAGGATTTGCTTGAAAAGATGATTTCTATGGACGAAGGTGCGCCGTATTTAGGCGAGGTTGCGCTTATTCCCTATGCAAGCCCCATTAACGAAACGGGAATACTCTTCTACAATACGCTGTTTGACGAAAACTGCAGTTGCCATTTAGCCCTCGGAAGAGGTTTTAACAACTGTCTTGAAAACTACGAAAATTATACCAACGAGCAGTGCCACGAAATGGGAATTAACAATTCTATGATTCACGTCGATTTTATGATAGGCAGTAAGGATATGTCTATTGTCGGAGTAACGGCAGATGGGAAGCGCGTTCAGATTTTTAAAGACGGTAACTGGGCATTCTAAAGGCTTTCTAAAAATAAATGAATAATAAAATTCAAGTACCATCGGCATAGTCGGCGGTACTTGTTTTATTTAAAATCTTTTAAATTCATAACCGAGTTCCTTATAATAACGGATAATACTCCTTAACGCATCAACCGTAACCGTTTTGTCGGTTGTGTCGTGGGAGAGCATAACTATATGTTCTCTGTTTGCCGGGGTGTCTTTTGCGTATTTTAAAAGGTCGTAGGGCGTGGGATTTAAAAGCTCGGCGTCACGAGTGGAAGCATTCCAATCAACGTACCTAAGTCCGTGACTTAAAACGTGAGCAATAAATTCAGGTTTTACCTCAAAACTTCCACCCGGAAAACGGTATATTAAGGAGCGTTCGCCCGTAACTTCATAAATTATATCGTTACATTTGTCTATGTCGCTAAGCAGTGCTTGAGGCGAGGAATAAATTTCCTTGTACGCATGTGAATAGGAGTGAACGGCAACGCAGTGTCCTTCATCGTACTCACGTTTAATAAGGTATTTCCTTGTCTCAGCACGTTTGCCGACTATAAAAAATGTAGCTTTAACGTCCTCTTCTTTTAAAATATCCAATATTTTAGGGGTAACTCTGTCGCTCGGACCGTCGTCGAAAGTCAGATAAATACATTTCTGGGCTGTATCGGCAATAGCTACGTTTAAGTCGGCGTTTTTGCAAACTGAAAATAACTGAGCCACAACAAATACTATGAATACAAACAAAGCATAAAAGACGTTGTTTTTTCTGTTCATAGTAACAGTTTGTGCATAAACGGAAGAATTAGGCGGTAAAGCCAAAAATTATCATATTTTAAAATTTTTATTAAGAAGGCAAAAATCGCTTGATTTTATTTGTTATTTGATATAATATGAATAAGTAATCAAAAAGTAATGCTACTGTGGCTCAGCCGGTAGAGCAGCTGATTCGTAATCAGCAGGTCACCAGTTCGAATCTGGTCAGTAGCTCCATTTTAAGCCCTTTGAGAAGAACTCAAAGGGCATTTGTTTTGGCTACTGCCCAGTGCTGAAATAACGTGACGCGATTGACTCAAAGAGTAGCAATCGCTATTCCGTCGCTTACGCTCCTTACGAATGCGGTCAGTAGCTCCAAAAACCGCCGTTTGCTTTTGCAGACGGCGGTTTTAGTTTTATTTTATATATTCGAGTTTAATCTCTTCTGATTAAAATAAACGGGAGTGGTATCGAATAAGAGTAGTATAAAATTTAATATTTATTTTTACAGTTTTCTTAATACAATCTTAATAAAATTAAGGTATTTGTCACCGCCTGACAGCATTGCCTTGCGGTCGTTTACGGCGTATTCGTTGTCCTGTTTAAGCCAATCTTTCCAAACTTCATCAGCTTGCATTTGACAAATTTGTAAAACTGACGCACCTTTGCACGAGTTGACGATTGAACTCCAATAATTTATATCGTGTATGTAATCGAGCTGTTCAGGCGTCCAGGATAAAAGCAGTTCCTCAGGTAAATTATCGTGGCAGTCTTTTACCATTCCCGTTACGGCAATATAAATATAACCGCCCTTTTTAACAAAAGGCAATAACTTTTCATCGAGGTAATTTTTTTCTCTTCCGAAATAGTTGTACGAATCTGTGCAGATAACCGCATCGAAAATTTCTTTTTCAAACGGTAAATTCTCCGCGTCGGCTTTAACGGGTATTACTTGCTCCTCGGTTAAACCCATTTCTTTAAAGAATTGTAAGTTTTGGGCAGGGTCGCTCCAAAGGTCGGAGGCGTAAACTTTAAAGCCGTATTCTTTTGCGAGAAAAACAGAAGTAAGCCCTTGACCGCTACCGAGGTCGCAGACAACAGAACCTTTCAAAATTTTGTTCCCCGTTAAAAGTTCTTCGGTAAGTTTAATGGGGTTGGGTCCCATAATCTTTGACATAAGGTATGGCGTTTCGTATTTCTTGCTTAAAACGTATTTCATATTTTTTGTTCCTTATAATTAAATGCTTTTAAAATTAAAGTAAAGTTATCTAAATGTTTATCGAGAAGAGCAGTAATTTTTTCGCTGTTGCCTTCCTTGTCGTAGAGTGAGTACAAGAAGAACATAGTTCCGTAAAATTCCAAAGCCAAAGCATATGCTTGTTCATAATTGCCTGTATAATCTGCAAAGATATCCGCCATATATTTAAGCGGTCCGCAGGAAATATATTGGCTGTAAAGCTCGGCAGACTCCTTGGATTTATACTGTTCGAGGGTGAGCATTTTGCGGAAATTGCAAAAAAATTCTTCCTTAGTCCAGTGCAAAAGCATTTCTTTGGAGTATTCCCGTATCTTCTTTAAATCAATGTTTTTATACTTATTATTATCGACTGCAACTCCGTCCTCAGGCATTCCATAATTTTCAGCTTTCTCGTAGTCGGCACGATTAATTTTGTCTAATATGCTATCAAAAATATCGCGTTTGCTTTTATAATGCTTATAAAGGGACGGGGCCTTAATTCCAACCGCGTCGGCTATGTCTGCAACCGATACCGCATCATATCCTTTTTGCGAGAAGAGTTTTACGGCTTCATTTAATATTCTTTCTTTTGTATTCGTCATAAATTTCCTTTGGCTAATAAACGTTAGCTTAATTATAACTAACAACTATTAGCTTGTCAAATGAATGAGTGCACATATTTAAAAGTAATATTTTACGCGACTAAAAGTAAAATATACTATGTTCGTAATAAGAAAAAAATCAGCCGTGATAATAATCGCGGTTGGGCTAATAGTACTGTTTATATTTTTTGTCGTTTTGTTTAAGGCGGTGCCTTCGACGGAGCAATTAAACTTTTCCGCTGAATTCTATTACGTGTGTTACGACAGTCCGTCAGATTCAACTTCGGCGTCGTCGATTTCCAGCCTTGTCCACGGCTACGGGGGTGCAGGTTACGTAGTAGAAAAAAACGGAAAATATTACGTAACGGTGTCCTGTTATTATTCGGAAAGGGAGGCGCAAACGGTATGTAACAACCTTAAAGAAAAGGGGCTTTCCTGTTCGGTTATAACCGCCAAAGGGCAAAACTATAAGATAAAGAGTTCGGATGGAAAATTTGCAAAGCAGTACGAAAGCAATCTCCAAACAATGTTTTCAGTATCTAAAATCTGTTACGATTTAGCAAATTCAATCGATAAGTACGAAACAAATCAGTCGGGTGCAAAAGCTGTATTATCTAACGTTAAAAAGTCGCTTGACGGACTTTTGTCGTTAAATAAAAACAACTGCTTTTCAAAGGAGTTAAACAACCTTATCGCAGAGTGTGAGGACGTGTCATACGGCTATATTTTTGCCTACGACGTCCGCCGATTGCAAATAGCCGTGTGTGACAGCATAGTAAATATTAAATTATATTGATTGACTAACGCCCTCAAACCGTGTTAAAATAATTTAGATAAACGGGAGGGATTGTATGAGTTTAGCTGACAAAATTTTCGTCGATAATATGAAAGACATCTTAGAGAACGGGGTGTGGGATACCGACCTTAACGTCCGCCCTAAGTGGAGCGACGGCACGCCTGCACATACGGTAAAGAAATTCGGTATCGTCAACCGTTACGATTTAAGCAAGGAATTTCCTATGCTTACGATAAGAAAGACGTATTTTAAATCGGCTGTCGATGAGCTTTTATGGATTTGGCAGAAAAAGAGCAATAACATAAAAGACCTTCATTCTAAGATATGGAATCAGTGGGCGGACGAAAACGGCAGTATAGGTAAGGCTTACGGCTATCAGTTGGGCGTAAAAAATATCTATAAAGAGGGTGAGTTCGACCAGGTTGACAGGGTGTTGTACGACTTAAAAAACAACCCTGCAAGTAGAAGAATTATGACCAACATCTACAACTTTGCCGACCTTCACGAGATGAATTTATATCCCTGTGCATATTCTATGACCTTTAACGTATCGGGCAACGTCTTAAACGGCATACTCAATCAGCGTTCAAACGATATGCTTACGGCAAACAATTGGAACGTAGTTCAATACGCCGTGCTTTTAATTATGTTTGCACAGGTTTCGGGTTTAAAGGCGGGCGAACTCGTTCACGTTATCGCCGACGCTCACATCTACGACAGGCACGTGCCTATCGTAAAGGAAATAATTCAAAACGAACAGTTTACGGCGCCTAAATTGGAAGTTGACCCCGATATAAAGAATTTCTACGATTTCACCGTCGATAGCTTCCGCCTTGTAGATTACAAGTGCAATGAAAAAAAATACGATATACCCGTAGCGGAGTGAGAATATGAAAGCAATTTTACATGCAGATAAGGAATGGGGGATAGGTAAGAGCAACGGACTTATGTTCTCGATTCCCGCAGATATGAAATTTTTTAGGGAAACTACAACGGGCAACGTGGTGGTTATGGGCAGTAACACCTTAAAATCCTTCCCCGGCGGAAACCCTTTAAAGAACAGGACGAATATAGTTCTATATCCCAACGGGCAAAAGAGAGACGACTGCTTAATCGTCGATAGTCTTGAAGAGCTTTTTTCAGAAATCAAGAAATATGATAGCGATAAGGTTTTCGTAATAGGCGGAGCAATGATGTATAAAACGCTCCTGCCCTATTGCAGTGAAGTGCTTGTGACAAAGGTAGATGCAATAGGCGGAGCGGACGCATATTTTGAAAACCTCGATAAGAACCCGTCGTTCGAGCTTATATATGAGTCCGAACCCGTGGAGACGAACGGATATATCGTAAGATTTACAACGTATAAAAACTTAGACTTAAAAGAGTTCTAATTAAAAATATCAATGAAGACAAGTTCAAAAATAATAGTCTTAACCCTAAACGCATTGTTATGTGCATTGATAGTTATTTGCGCAAGCCTTTTTATGGACGGTTGGAGTACCGCCGTAAGGGTGATTTGTTGCTGTGTCGCAGGGGTTGGCTTTATCTTTGAACTTGTCGTTTTTTTATTGAAAAAAGAAGCGCTTTTTAAAAGCGGTTTCGTGCTAATCATCTGCGCTTCGTTGGTTGTCGGAACAATTGCAATAATCAGCAAAGTGGCAAACCTTGCTAAATATCCCACCGACGGCGAAAAGATAGACAGGCTTATAGAGCTTATTCAAGGCTTAGGCGGTTGGGGGTATTTGGTATATTTTCTTATTCAGGTTTTGCAGGTGGTTATATTGCCTTTGCCCGCCGCTGTATGTTATATCCCGGGTAGCTTGGTTTTCGGCGCCTGGCAGGCAACTTTGGTGGCTACCGCAGGCGTTTTTGTCGGCTCGGTTATATCCTATTTTATCGGCAAAGTATTCGGTAAACGTGCCGTCGTATGGATAGCCGGCAAGGATACGGTCGAAAAATATTCTTCCTATCTTACAAAGCATTGCAAAGTACTGTTTGTGTTAATGCAGATTCTGCCCTTTTTCCCCGATGACGTACTCTGTATGCTCGCAGGCGTTATGAGTATGAATTTCGTCTTTTATATCTCAGTAATAATTATAGTCCGTCCTGCAATAATAGCCCTTTACTGTTTCTTGGGTAACGGCACGTTAATACCTTTCAGCGGGTGGGGAATACCCGTATGGATAGCTATCTTTGCGGTCTGCATAGTATTAGCCGTTCTTTCCTTTAAATACCAGGATAGGTTTGAAAAATGGCTGATATCTAAATTTACGTCGAGGAAAAAGTCGGTTATATCCAAAAATGAAAACGTGCCGTCTTGCAATAAAGATGGTGAGAACGAGGCGTTAAATTATTCTTGCGGTAAAGAAAGTGAAGAATGTAATATAAAAGATTTAAATCCAAAATCCGAAGATAATAAAGATAACGACTGTAATAAGATTTGATATAAGTTTTACTTATACAAGCTATAAGAAAAACCAAATTAAAAAACATTGCATAAAATTTGTATATTTTCTTGTTTTATGCTAATATTTATACAGTTCAGTCAGGGAGAGCATGACTGAAAGTAAATATTAAATTTTCTATGAGATTAAAAGGAGCAAACAAAATGTCTTACGTTGAGAGAGTTTTAGAGAACTTAAAAAAGACCAACCCCAATGAGCCTGAATTCCATCAGGCCGCAACAGAAATACTTACCACGCTCGAACCCATCGTGGAAGCTCATCCCGAATATGAAAAGGCTTCTCTTTTAGAGAGGTTTGTAGAGCCTGAAAGAGTAATAATGTTCAGAGTTCCTTGGGTTGACGATAACGGCAAAGTTCAGGTTAACAAGGGCTACCGCGTACAGTTCAACAGCGCAATAGGTCCTTACAAGGGCGGTCTCCGTTTCCATCCTTCGGTAAACCTTTCAATAATCAAATTCCTCGGCTTAGAGCAGATTTTGAAGAACAGCCTTACAGGTCTCCCCATCGGCGGTGGCAAGGGCGGTTCGGACTTCGACCCCAAGGGTAAGAGCGACAGAGAAGTTATGGCTTTCTGCCAGAGCTTTATGACCGAACTCTATAGACACATCGGCGCAGATACCGACGTACCTGCAGGCGATATCGGCGTAGGCGGAAGAGAAATCGGCTTCCTCTTCGGACAGTATAAGAGAATACGCGACGAACACGTAGGCGTTTTGACGGGCAGGGGCTTATCTTACGGCGGTTCGCTTGCAAGAACGGAAGCTACCGGTTACGGACTTGTATATATCACCGAAGAAGCGTTAAAGGTTCGCGGAGACAGCTTTAAGGGTAAGACGGTAGTTATCTCCGGTTCGGGCAACGTTGCAATTTACGCTTGTCAAAAAGCTCAGTCTTTGGGTGCAAAAGTTGTTGCTCTTTGCGACTCCAACGGTTACGTCTATGACGAAAACGGCATACAGCTCGATATAGTTAAGGATATCAAGGAAGTTAAGAGGGGCAGAATTAAGGAGTATGCAGAGAGAGTTGCAGGCGCTAAATATACAGAAGGTTGCAAAGGCATCTGGACAATCCCCTGCGATATCGCTCTTCCTTGCGCAACACAGAACGAAATCGATGCGGAAAGCGCACAAACGCTCGTTAAGAACGGCGTAAAATACGTTGGCGAAGGCGCAAACATGCCTTCAACGTTGGAAGCTATTTCCGTATTCCAGAAGGGTGGAGTTGTATTCCTCCCTGCAAAGGCTGCAAACGCAGGCGGTGTAGCAACTTCCGCATTGGAAATGGCTCAGTCGTCGGGCAGAATGTTCTGGTCGTTTGAAGAGGTCGATGCAAAACTTAAGAACATAATGGTAAATATCTACCACAACATCGACAACGCCGCTAAAAAATACGGCTTTGAGGGCAACTACGTTATGGGTGCGAACATTGCAGGCTTCGAGAAGGTAGCTAATGCAATGATGGCACACGGCATTGTCTAATAGGTACGATTTATAGTTTTTTTCGGAAAGGTTATTCGCGGAATTGCGGGTAGCCTTTTCATTTGACTATTTTTACAAAAGAGTTTATAATTATTCATTATGAGAGTAGTAATAAAAATCGGTACGTCAACACTCACACATTCAACGGGTAAATTAAATTTCCGTCTTTTTGAAAGATTGTGTAAGGTCATAAGCGACGTAAAGAATGCAGGCAATGAAGTAATTATCGTGTCGTCGGGTGCAATCGGACTCGGCAGAAGTAAACTCTGTCTTGACGAAAGACCGACAGATATTCCCACTAAACAGGCGGCCGCCGCTGTCGGTCAGTGCGAGCTTATGTATTTTTACGATAAATATTTCTCAGAATACCGCCAAAGCGTAGCTCAGCTTTTGGTAACGGCAGAGGATTTAACGGGCGGAGAAAGGCTTGTAAATTTCAGTAATACGTTGGAAAAGCTTATCTCCTTAGGCGCGCTTGCGGTTATTAACGAAAACGATACCGTTGCTACGGCGGAAATTTCTGTCAGCGATAACGATACTTTATCTGCTTTGGTTGCAGTCAACGTTAAGGCACAGCTTTTAATCTTGCTTTCGGACATAGACGGGCTATATTCAGCCGACCCACATAAGGACGCCAACGCAAAGCTCATTCCCGTAGTTGATGAGATTACGCCCGAAATCGAAAGAATAGCAGGCGGTTCCGTAAGCGGTTTGGGGACGGGCGGAATGGCGACTAAAATTAGTGCCGGTAAAATTTGCACTAAAAGCGGTGCGGATATGGTAATAGCAAACGGCTCTTCACCCGAAGTAATTTACGATATTATGGAAGGCAAGAGCGTAGGTACCAAATTTTCAGGTAAAAAGTTATGACAACGCAAGATATACTCGTTAAAACAAACAACGCAAAGACAAGTTTGTTAAACGTTACTACAGAAGAAAAGAATACCGCTCTTTTGAATATGGCGGACTGCATAGAAGAGGAGTGTGAGGCGATTTTATCTGCCAATGCAAAGGATATGGAGTCGGCAAAGGGTACCGTGTCTGAGGTTATGCTCGATAGGCTTGCACTTAATACGTCACGCATAAAAGCTATGGCGGACGGTGTGCGTGCCGTCGCAAAACTCAGCGACCCCGTTGGCGAGGTTTTAGATAGTTTTGAAAGGGCAGACGGGCTTAAAATAAATAAGGTTGCCGTGCCTTTGGGCGTGGTTGCAATCATTTACGAAAGCCGTCCCAACGTCACTTCCGACGCTACTGCGCTATGCATAAAAAGCGGAAACGCTTGCATTCTCAGAACGGGAAAGGAGGCGCACCGTTCAGCTGAAGCTATAGTTACGGCTATGAAAAAGGGACTTGAAAAGTCTAATTTAAACCCCGACGTAATCGGTTTTATCGAAGATATTTCAAGGGATAGCGCGAACGAGCTTATGACTGCAAGGGGATATATCGACTTGCTCATTCCGAGGGGCGGAGCAGGTCTTATAAAAGCCTGTGTAGAGAATGCAAAGGTTCCCTGCATACAGACGGGTACGGGCATATGCCACGTCTATGTAGATAAGAGTGCCGACTTTAATAAGGCGTTAAAGATTATCGAAAACGCAAAATGTTCGCGCCCTTCGGTATGCAATGCAATGGAAGTATGCCTTGTCGATAAGGCGATTGCAAGCGAATTTCTGCCCTTGCTCTATGATAAACTCGTAAAGCAAAGGGAAGTCAATCCCGTAATGCTGTACTGCGATAAGCAAAGTTTTACAGTTTTGCAGGGGCTAAAAAACTGCGAATCGGCAGGCAAAGACCATTTCGATACAGAATTTCTCGATTACAAAATGGCGGTTGCTACGGTTGACGGCGTTGAAGAAGCGGTTGCGCATATTGCAAAACACTCTACAGGTCACAGCGAAAGCATTATAGCCGAGGACAAAGACGTCGCTAAAAAGTTTGTAAACGGAGTTGATAGCTCTGCCGTATATGTAAATGCCTCTACGCGTTTTACAGACGGCGGAGAGTTCGGTTTAGGGTGTGAAATGGGTATATCCACCCAAAAGCTCCACGCAAGGGGACCTATGGGTCTAAGGGAGATGACTACCTACAAATACGTTGTAACAGGCAACGGAAATATAAGGTAACCAAGGTATTAAAAAAGCCGTGCGAACTCGTTCGCACGGCTTTAGCATTTACGCTATTATTCCAACGTTTCAAAATTATACGGGTTGAATTTGCTTCCCGTTTTGCTCTTTGATGAAGGGGTATCGGGGAAAAAGGCTTCAGCCAATTCAGCTCCGTCACCCTCGGTAATTATAATGACGACTATAACTATCGCAAGCAGAAGCACGGTAAACGAACAAAGGGTAAGGTTACGGATAAGCATATTCCTATCCTTAGCTTTTGCGGAAATACATAAAACGTGCGACGCGAGCGACATAAACAAAAATAAAGCAAAGCTGAATACGTAAGATGAAACAAAAACAGTAAGCAAAATTTCTGCGGTTAACACAATGAGTAAAAACAAAATTCCGCACACTATATGGTGTTTAGCAAATAAAGCCGTTTTAGTCAGTAGGCAGAATATTCCGAACAATATCACCGTACCCCAAGCTACCAAAGCCAACTGCCAGAGGGGAGGGGTAAATTTAAAATGCGAATACATACTGCTGATTGCAATTCCAACGGCTAATGAGTTGGCGAATATAACCGTTATAAACGAAGGTTTTTTAAAGGTTAGCGCAATGACGGCACAGATAATTATTGCGCCACCGCCAACGCTTACGCCGACGTACTTATTCAATTTAAACAAAGAAAATATAGCAAGCCCTGTAAATGTTAAGGTGATTGAAATCAAACAGAATAAAAGGACAGTCAGTCTTTTGTTATTTATAATCGCATTTCTATTCATATTAACATTATATCACTTAATTATGTGGTGAGCAATACTTTCATTGAATTGTGTGTGTCTGCTATTGACAAAAATATGTGCTTTTGCTATAATTCTTAAGAATTATCCATAGGAGTTTTTGTATGTTAACGACCTTTTTAACTACGGTCAATGCGGTAGTACCCATTATACTGCTTATTCTGCTTGGCTACTTATTAAAGCGTTTTAAGTTTTTGAATAAAGACTTTATAAAACTCGGCAATAAGTTCGTATTCAAGGTGTGCTTGCCCTGTATGCTCTTTATAAATATCTACGACAGTATGAAGAGCTTTGCAGACGTAAATTGGACGGTAGTTATCTATGCCGTATTAGTTATCGTTCTGATATTCGGTCTTGGACTGTTAACGGCAATTTTAACAACAAAAGACAATAAACGCAGGGGCGTAATATTACAGTGTACGTTCCGCAGTAACTTTGCAATCATCGGTCTTACCCTTGTAGAAAGGTTGGGCGGTGATACTGCTATTGCAGGCATCGTTTCCGCATTCTCTATCCCCGTATTCAATATTTTAGCGGTAATCGCGCTCTCCATTTTCACAAACAAAGGCGAAGAGGAAGCAGAGAATAAGGAAGAACAAGGCGAAGCGGTCAATGCAGACGGTACGGCAAGTACTATGATAGAGGCGTCAAACTCTGCGTCTGTCGTTAAAAAACCTGCTAAAAAGAATAGTGCCGTCGGCATTTTGTTAAACATAGTTAAAAACCCTTTGATTATCGGCGTTGTTATAGGGCTTGTGTTTGTAGGAATAAGGGAAATAGAAGTGGCTATTTGCGGAGTACCTGCCGAAAGCCTTCCCTTCCGCTTCGATACACAGCTTAAATTCCTATACACAGCTGTTAAAGATTTAAAGGCGATTGCATCCCCCTTGGCGCTCATAGTCCTCGGCGGTCAGTTTGAATTCTCTGCCGTAAAGGGTATGACTAAGGAAATAATTGTCGCAACAGCGTGGAGAGTAATTCTTGCTCCCCTGCTCGGTATAGGTATAGCAATTCTTCTAAGCACCTTTACCCCGATTAAATTCGGTGCCGAAGTATATCCCACTATGATTGCTTTATTCGGCACACCCGTGGCGGTGTCAAGCGCTATCATGGCAGGCGAGATGAAAAACGACGAACAGCTTGCAACACAACTTGTCGTGTGGACGAGCATAGTCTCTATCGTAACAATTTTCGTAATAGTATTCGTGCTGATGTCGTTCGGGTTGTTAACGGCGGTTTAATCTATGAAAATTATAGCTTTAACCTCACGTAGCGTAACCATAGAACTTGAAAACGATAAGGCGTATTATGCGGACGAGGAATACAAAATATTTCTAAACGGGGAAGAGGTAAAAAACAGTTCTTTCAACGTTTTTTCGCTCTTTAACCTGCAACCCGATACGTCTTATACCGTAAACGCTCACGGTCAGGAGTGTAGCTTTAAAACTTTAACGGAGAGTGCAATTTTCAACGTAACGGCTTTCGGTGCAAAGGGCGACGGCGTAACAGACGATACTAAGGCGTTTTCCGCAGTAATAGGTTGCCTGCCTCCAAACGGAACGCTGTACGTTCCTGAGGGAAAATATCTTTTATCACCTCTATTTTTAACCGATAATATAACGCTGTGGCTCGCTCAGGGCGCAACGCTATTAGGTAAAACAGACCGTAACGATTACCCCGTACTTCCCGCTCTTGAAGGCGGAGAAAACCTCGGAACCTGGCAGGGGGAGGAGGCGGACTGCTTTGCCTCCTTGCTCACCGCATACGGAAAAAGCAACGTTAAAATTATCGGCGAGGGCGTAATAGATTGCGATGCGCCTTCGGGCGATTGGTATGTAAACCATAGGGTTAAGCGCATAGCTTGGCGCCCCCGCGGGGTTTACTTCAACCGCTGTTCAAACGTGTTGATGCAGGGCATAACGGTAAAGAACACTCCTAGTTGGAATGTTCACCCTTATTTTTGTAAGGACGTTACGCTGTGCGATTTAACTTTAATAAATCCCCCTCAGATGCCTACAACCGACGGAATAGACCCCGACAGTTGCCACGGCGTTAATATCGTCGGCGTAAGAATATCCGTCGGCGACGACTGTATAGCCATAAAATCGGGTACGTTAGAATGTGCTAAAAAGTACCGCACGCCCTGCAAGGACGTAACCATAAGAAATTGCCTTATGCAAAGCGGTCACGGCGGTGTGGTTTTAGGCAGTGAGCTTTCAGGAGGTATTGAAGATATAACGGTATCTCAATGCGTGTTCGAGGGAACGGACAGAGGGCTTAGAATTAAGACGAGAAGGGGTAGGGGCAGAATAGGCGTAGTTGACGGCATAACCTTTTCGGATATAGAAATGAAGGGCGTTAAGTCGCCTTTCGTCATCAATATGTACTACAATATGGGCGACGAGACGGGGCATACGGAATACGTCTATACCACTCAAAAATTGCCTGTAGATGAACGTACTCCTTACATAGGAAAGTTCACCTTTAAAAATATGGTTTGTACTGACGTATCTTGTTGTGCAGGTGCGTTTTACGGTTTGCCGGAAGCACCCATAGGCGGAATTACCTTTGAAAACGTTAGCTTTGCATATGACGAAAACGCCCAAGCGGATTTCCCCGATATGAAAGAGATAAATCAAAAGGTCTGCAAAATGGGGTTGTATTTTCAATTTGTAGATAAGGTTTCGATTAAAAATGTAAAGTTAGACGGCGCTGACGGCGAACCTGTAATATTAGAAGGAGTAAATAACTTTAAACAAAGTAAAAATTAAATTATGGAAATTATAGCAGATAACATTGTTAACGTAGGCGTTGAGGATAGAATAATCGATTTGTTCGAGGGTATGTACAAAGTCCCCGACGGAGTAACTTATAATTCATATTTGGTCAAAGACCAAAAAATCGCAATAGTGGATAGCGTTGACTCTCACTTTACCGACGAATGGCTTAATAATCTTGAAAACGCTCTCTGCGGTAAAACGCCAGACTATCTTATTATACAGCATATGGAACCCGACCACAGCGGTTCGGTTAAGGCGTTTGCTGAGAAATATCCTAATTGCACCATTGTAGGCAATAGTAAAACCTTTGTCATGCTCGGCGAATATTTCGGGCAGGGTTTTCCTGAAAACAGGTTGACGGTAACGGACGGTCAAGAGCTTTCTCTCGGGGATAAGATTTTTAAATTTATCTTTGCGCCTATGGTGCATTGGCCCGAGGTTATGTTTACCTACGAAAGCACAACTAAAACGCTCTTTTCCGCCGACGCCTTCGGTAAATTCGGCATAACAAAAGATAACGATTGGAGTAAAGAGGCTCGCCGTTATTATATAGGAATCGTAGGTAAATACGGAGTGCAGGTAGCTTCGGTTCTTAAAAAGCTCTCGGCATATCAAATAGAGCATATCGCACCCCTTCACGGCTACCCTTTAAAGGGGGAAGAGCTTGTTAACGCCATAAATCTTTACGTTAAGTGGAGTTCGTATCAACCCGAAATCGATAACGGCGTTTTTATTGCCTATTGTTCGGTTTACGGACATACAAAGGACGCTGTTTTGCTTTTAGAAAAAGAACTTGCAAGTAAGGGCGTTAACGTGCAATCAGCTGATTTATCGAGAGAGGATTGGGCGGAGTGCGTAGCCAAAGCCTTCCAATATCCCAAAATAGTTATAGCTTCGCCTACTTATAATGCAAGCATATTCCCTTCCGCAAGGGAGTTTATCGACAGGCTCGTTGAAAGAGGTTTTAAAAACAGGACTGTCGGATTTATAGAAAACGGCACTTGGGCGCCCGTAAGCGCAAAGCTTATGCGTGAAAAGTTAGAAGGTTGTAAGGACTTAAAGTTTACTGAAAGCGGAGTAAAAATCCGCTCTGCATTAAACGAAGAAAGTAGGATGCAGGTGTGCGCCCTCGCAGAAGAATTAGCAGGCGGTAATTCTTGAATTTTTACTAAAATGGAAAAAATAAAAAAAGAGGAGAAATAAAATGTCAAAACTCAAACAACTTTTACAGGACTTTAAAAAGTTCATAACCCGCGGAAACGTAGTCGATATGGCTGTGGCTGTAATAATCGGCGGTGCGTTCAATGCAATCGTAACAAGCCTTACCAATAACATTATCAAACCCTTGATTAACTGGGTTATAGCTTTGGCTGTGGGTGGTAACAGCGTAGGTTTAATTACCATGCTCAAACCTGTATATACAAGCGGTGTTGCAGAGGACGGAGTAACGGCTATTAAAGTTTTAGATATGACGGCGTCAATCTATATAGATTGGAGTACGTTCATTATGAAGATAATAGACTTCTTGCTCATTGCGCTTGTACTTTTCGTAATCGTCAAGGTGTTTATGCAACTTAAAAGCATTAACAACGAAATTGTATCCAAAGACAGGAGAGATATCAGAAAGCGTGCAAGGGTGCGTGCAAAGGAACAGGGTATTAAGTTTAATGATGCAATGAAGCAGATAGAGGCAGAAATTCTTGCAGAATTAGAGGCGAAGAAAGAACCTCCTAAGCCCACCGCGGAAGAACTTCTTACCCAGATTAAGGAATTGGTTGCCGTACAGGTGGCTATGGCTGAGGAAGAAAAGAAGAAAAAAGAGGAAGCAGAAGCTAAGGCAAAAGCTGAGGCGGAGGCTGAAAAGAACGGCGAGGAGCAGACTGAACAGTCCGAAGAGGGCGAACAGGCTGAAGAGTCTGAAAAAGTTGAAGAGGTAAAAGAAGAATCAGAGGTAAAGCCTGAAGAAAAAGCTCCTTCAACCGATAAAGAATAAATGGTAAAATATACATAGAAGTAGTTGCCTGCCGTAAGTGAGATTTACGGCAGGTTAAATGCTTTAATGGAAAACCGTGTATTTTTTTAGAGAATTTTTAAAAAATTATAATTCAAACAGTTTCTTTTATCAATATCTTGTGTTATAATCAAATTGTATTTTGTAAATATTGTGTCAGGCGACAATAAAAGTAAAACCTGAACGGAAAGCGAGGACGAAGAACCAAAGGTTTATAACTGAGATTACGGGTAGCAAAATCATTAGTACCATATCTTTAAGTTTAAATTTGGTTATGAACATAGTCACGTATATGCCTATTGCACCGCCCAAAAGAGCGGAAAGGATAAGTTTTCCGTCGCCTGCCATGGGTTTGCTTTCGTCGTAAAGGAAGTCGTTTTTTACCGAAAGAAGAAGCGTTACGGAATATACGTTAACCGCAATTATATAAGTGGCGAAGATGATATATAACAACAGCATACAAAATTAGTATGCTTAAACGCAAAAAAAATAACAGGATAGGTGGAATAAGTATGGCTAAAGTTGCTATAATTATGGGTTCTAAGTCTGATTTCGGCGTGGTAAAACCTGCCGTAACCATCTTAAAAAGCTTCGGCGTTGAAACGGAGGTAAGGGTTATTTCTGCTCACAGAACGCCTGACGAGGCTCACGAATTTGCAAAGAACGCAAAAGCTAACAGAACGGAAGTAATTATCTGTGCCGCCGGTAAAGCGGCTCACCTCGGCGGAGTAATAGCCTCTTATACTACTTTGCCTGTAATAGGCTTGCCCGTAAAAACCGATATGATGGGTGGGCTTGACAGTCTTTTATCAATCGTACAGATGCCTTCGGGTATCCCCGTAGCTACCGTCGGCGTAAACGGCGGAGAAAATGCGGGTATTCTTTCCGCGCAAATCCTCGGCATAAAATATCCCGAAATTGCCGAAAAGCTTAGTGCTTATAAAAAGAATATGAAGGATAAAATAAACGCAGACGACTCCGCAATACAGATTGAAGCGGAGCAATTATAATAAGTAAATCTACCCGCATACCCTGCGGGTTTTTGCATTAAAAAACAATCTTCAAGGAGATATAAACATATGGAAAAGAAAGAACAGCTTTACGAAGGCAAGGCAAAAAAGGTCTATGCAACCGAAAACCCCGATTACGTTATCGTTTCTTACAAGGACGACGCTACTGCGTTCAACGGAATTAAAAAGGGAACAATTGCCGGTAAGGGTGTAATCAACAACAAGATGAGCAACTATATGATGCAGATGCTTGAAAAGAAGGGTATTCCCACTCATTATGTAGAGCAGATTGACGACAGAAACACCGTCGTTAAAAAGGTTCAGATAGTTCCTTTGGAAGTAATAATTAGAAACGTTGCCGCAGGTAGCTTCTCTAAAAGATACGGCGTACCCGAGGGTACTAAGTTCAGCGCTCCTACGATTGAGTTCTCATATAAGAACGACGACCTTGGCGACCCCCTTCTCAACAGCTATCACGCACTTGCGCTCAACCTTGCTACCAAGGAAGAGATTGATACGATTACCAATATGGCTTTTGCCGTAAACGAAGCTATGAAAGCTTTCTTTAAGGAACTTAAAATCGACTTAATCGACTTTAAGCTTGAATTCGGTAGGTTCAACGGACAGATAGTTCTTGCTGATGAAATCTCCCCCGATACATGCCGTTTCTGGGAAGCGGATACTTGGGATACGACTAAGCACGTAAGCCTTGATAAGGACCGTTTCCGCCGTGATTTAGGCGGTGTTGAAGACGCTTATGCCGAGATTTTTAAGAGGCTCGGTCTTAACTAATAGAAAAAAATCGTTAAAAAATCTGTGAGAGAGCAGTGTAGTATAAAAAAAGAGATTTTTAAACGATGTATTTAAGAACGGAAAAATGTCCTTTTGACAGTATGCACGAAGAGTGCGGAGTTTTCGGAGTCTATGCTCAGGAGAACAGAAACGTCGCTTATACTGCGTATTACGGCTTATATGCTCTGCAACACCGCGGACAGGAGAGTGCAGGTATAGCCATTTCATATGCAGATAAAATAACCTATCATAAAGGTATGGGGCTTGTGTCCGAGATTTTTGCTAACGGCAAGCTCGATACTCTTCCCGAAGGTGATATTGCGATAGGTCACGTCCGCTATTCTACGACGGGCGCAAGTCAGCTACTTAACGCCCAGCCAGTAGTTTTTACGGGTAAGTGCGGTAAAATGGCACTTGCACACAACGGCAACTTAACAAATACAAAACAATTAAGAGAGGAGCTTATCGCCGACAACGCAGTTTTTCAGACGACGATAGACTCCGAGGTGATGGCTGTAATGATAAACAGTCTCTCAGACGGCGATATACTTACGGGCGTTAGGCGTGCCTGCTCTAAGTTTAAAGGTTCGTATGCGTTAGTAATAATGACTACGGACAAGCTTATAGCTGTACGCGACCCGTTCGGCATACGCCCCCTTTGCATAGGTATGGCTTTGGACGATTATATCGTTGCAAGCGAAACCTGTGCGCTCGATTCGGTAGGCGCGAACTTTTTAAGGGACGTAAAACCCGGCGAAATAGTCGTAATAGACAGTACGGGCTTACACTCATATATGATGGATAACGTCCCCGAGAAGAGCCAGATGTGCATATTTGAATACGTCTATTTTGCAAGGCACGACTCTGTGTTGGACGGTTGCAGTGTATATGAAGCAAGGAAAGAGGCAGGCAGATTGCTTGCAAGATATTACCCTGCCGACGTGGATATAGTGTCGGGAGTACCCGATTCCGCAAACGTAGCCGCAAGGGGATATGCAGAAGAGAGCGGTGTGCCTTTCGTTGAAGCTTTGGCTAAAAACAGGTATGTCGGCAGAACGTTCATTCAGCCCGACCAGAGGCAGAGGGAGAACAGCTTAAACGTCAAGATGAACGCATTGCGTGCAAATATTAACGGCAAAAAGCTTTTAATTATTGACGACTCTATAGTCCGCGGTACGACAATGCGCAAAATCGTCAAGATGTTAAGGGACGCAGGCGCGGAGGAAGTTCACATAAGAATATGCTCGCCCATAATTAAGCACCCCTGCCATTTGGGTATAGATATTCAAACCTATTCCCAGCTAATCGGCGCATATAAAAACGAAGACGAGGTATGCGAGAGCATAGGCGCAGACAGTCTTAAATATCTGTCTATCGAGCACCTTCTCGATACCTGTAAAAGTGCAAACGTAAATTTCTGTCTCGGTTGTTTTACGGGTAAATATCCCTATTCGCCCGAAGGCTACGAAGCAGACAAATTAAAATTAGAATAAAAGAAAAAATACAATTCAGGAGAAAACAATGGCTATTTCATACAAGGACAGTGGCGTTGACGTAGAGCGTGGCTACGAAGCGGTTAAACTTATGCGTAAGCACGTTCAATCAACTTATACAGAGGGCGTATTGGGCGACATAGGTTCTTTCGGCGGATTCTTCCAGATGCCCAAGGGCTTAAAGGACCCCGTTTTGGTTGCAGGAACGGACGGCGTCGGCACCAAACTTAAATATGCTTTTATCGCAGATAAACACGACACGATAGGCATAGACGCGGTTGCTATGTGCGTAAACGACATAGTATGTCAGGGTGCTAAACCCCTGTTCTTCTTGGACTACTTTGCAACCGGTAAGCTTTCACCCGAAACTGTTGCAACCGTTGTTTCAGGCGTTGCCGAAGGTTGCCGTCAAAGCGGTGCGGCGTTAGTCGGCGGTGAAACGGCAGAGATGCCCGGTTTCTATTCCGAAGGCGAGTATGATATAGCAGGCTTTGCCGTTGGCGTAGTTGAAAGAAAGAAAGTCATTAACGGCAGTAAAATTAAGTCCGGCGACGTCCTTATCGGTATAAAGTCGAGCGGTATTCACTCCAACGGCTATTCGCTTGTAAGAAAGCTTTGGGGCGAAAACAAGGAAGAACTCGAAAAATACGACGAGAGACTCGGTTGCAGAATAATAGACGCACTCTTAACGCCTACTAAGATATACGTAAATTCCATTCTTTCACTTATCGAAAAGGTTAAGGTTAAGGGTATCGCCCACATCACGGGCGGTGGCTTTATTGAAAATATTCCCCGTATATTCCCCGAAGGAATCGGTTGCAGAATAGACACTAAGTCTTACGAAGTTCCCGCTCTCTTCAAGATTATGCAGGAGAAAGCAAAGCTTACAAAACAGCAGATTTACAACACCTTCAATATGGGCATAGGTATGGTAGTATGCGTTGCTAAAAAGGACGTTGAGGCAACTATCGCTCAGCTTGAAAGCACAGGCGAAAGCTGTGTAGTAATCGGTAAGACTTGTAAAGGAAGCGGGGTAAAATTAGTATGATTCCCCGCATAGCCGTTTTTGCCAGCGGTGGCGGTACGGACTTTCAGTCGGTAATCGACGCCAACGAAAAACAGCATTTTTGCGAAATTAAGTACCTTATTGCCTCAAAAGAGGGCATTGGTGCAATTAAGAGAGCAAAAAAACACGGAATAAATACGGCGGTCTTTGCTAAAAAGGATTACCCCGATTTAGAAAAACTATACGCCGAGCTTACCTATCTTTTGAATATGAACAGGGTAGATTTTATCGTCCTTGCAGGTTGGCTTAAAATTATTCCCGAAAGCTTTATTCGTACTTTTAAGGACAGGATAATAAACATACATCCTTCGCTTATTCCCGCCTTTTGCGGTGCAGGTATGTACGGGCTTAACGTGCATAAAGCAGTACTTGAATACGGGGCTAAGGTATCGGGCTGTACTGTTCACTTTGTAAATGAAATACCCGACGGCGGTGCAATAATCGCACAGATTGCGGTAGAAGTTAAGGACGGCGACACGCCCGAAAGCTTGCAAAGCCGAATTTTAGAAAAAGAACACCAGCTTTTGCCCTATTGCGTTAAAAAGCTTTGCGAAGGCAAAATAGTAAAAAACGATAGAAAAGTCACCGTTTTAGGCTGATTTTGCAATAATAAACGTTAAAATATCGGATAAAAATTAAGGAGAAATATCTATGGAAATGAAGAAGAGGGCGTTGGTATCCGTTTCGGATAAGGCAGGCATAGTCGATTTTTGTAAGGAATTAGTAGCTTGCGGTTTTGAAATTATCTCTACAGGCGGTACTGCAAAGGCGCTGACTGACGCAGGTTTAAAGGTTATCGGTATCTCCGACATTACGGGCTTTCCCGAGTGTCTTGACGGAAGGGTTAAGACCCTTCACCCCAACGTACACGCAGGACTTTTGGCTATGCGTTCCAACCCCGAGCATATGGCTCAGCTCGAAAAGCTCAATATCAATACCATAGATATCGTCTGCGTTAACTTATATCCTTTCAAAGCAACTTTGGCAAAGGGTGCAGATTTTGCCGAATGTATTGAAAATATAGATATCGGCGGACCTACAATGATAAGGGCTGCGGCTAAAAACTATCAGGACGTTGCCGTTATCGTTGACCCCAAAGATTACGCTAAGGTTATAGACGAACTCAAAAACGGCGGAGTAACCCTTGAAACCAAGAAGTATTTGCAGTACAAAGTATTTGCACATACCGCCGTTTATGACAGCCTTATTTCCAACTACCTTGCATCTCAGCTGGGTATTGAATATCCCGACAGCATAACCTTTGCCTACGAAAAGGCACAGGATTTGCGCTACGGCGAAAACCCTCAGCAGTCGGCTGTATTCTATAAAGAAGAGTTTGACAGGAAGGGTAGCTTACCCACGGCTAAACAGCTTTGGGGTAAGGAGCTTTCCTACAACAATATCAACGACGCAAACGGCGCGTTAGAGCTATTAAAGGAATTCGGCTCAACCCCTGCGGTAGTTGCCTGCAAACACGCTAACCCCTGCGGTGTAGGCACAGGCAAGGATATATTCGAGGCATATATGCGCGCCTACACTTCCGACCCCGTATCTGTGTTCGGCGGAATACTTGCTATCAACGGAGAGGTGGACGAAGCTACGGCTAACGAAATAAATAAGATTTTCATTGAAATAGTAATGGCTCCTTCCTATTCGGAGAAGGCTTTGGAAATTCTTGAACAGAAGAAGAATATACGTCTTTTGCAGATTGAAGATATTTCTGCAAGAAGAGAAACTACCGCAAAGGATATGAAAAAGGTCTATGGCGGACTTTTAGTTCAGGGTTACGACGAGTGCCTTATCAAAGACGAAGATATGTCGCTTTTCACCACCAAGGCTCCTACAGAGCAGGTTACAACCCCTGCCGGTAAGATTAAGACGACTTACGGCTGTGGCGTAGTTACCGACAGAGTGCCTACCGAAGATGAGGTAGAGGCTATGCTCTTTGCTTGGAAGGTAGTTAAACATACTAAGTCAAACGCAATAGTAATCGGCAAACAGGGCAGAACTACGGGTATCGGTATGGGACAGACCAACCGTATTTGGGCTGCTCAGCAGGCGATTGAACACGCAGGCGAAGAGGCTAAGGGTTCTGTTATGGCGTCAGACGCATTCTTCCCCTTCCCCGATTGCGTAGCAGAATGTGTTAAGGCAGGAATTAAGGCTATAATTCAGCCGGGCGGTTCTATCCGCGACGAAGAGTCTGTAAAGGCCTGCAACGAGGCAGGCATTGCCATGGTATTCGTAGGCGACAGACACTTTAAACACTAATAACAGCGGTAGGCGTTAACGGCGTAAATTCTCTCATTTAACGCTTACCGAACTTTACATTTTATTAAAGGAAAAACGTATGCAGGTTTTAGTTATAGGCAACGGCGGAAGAGAACACGCCATTTTAAAGGCTTTAAGCAAGAGTAAGCGTGTAGAAAAACTTTACTGTATGAAGGGCAATGCAGGAACTGCTGAAATTGCTCAAAACGTCAACGTCGATTATATGAACGTAGAGGCGGTAAAGGAATTTGCGCTTGCAAATCCGCAGATTGATTACTACGTAGTAACCCCCGACGACCCCTTATCAATAGGTCTTGTAGATGCCTTGGAGTCTATCGGTAAGCGTTGTTTCGGCCCTAACAAGTCGGCTGCACAGATAGAGGCAAGCAAGGCGTTTGCAAAAGAGCTTATGCACAAATACAACATTCCTACAGCTAAGAGCGCAACGTTTGATAACTACGGCGACGCACTCGACTACGTTCGTAAAGAGGGTGCGCCTATCGTATTAAAGGCTGACGGGTTGGCTCTCGGCAAGGGCGTTTTAATCTGTGAGGACCTTAAACAGGCGGAAGAGGGCTTAAAGGAGATAATGCTCGATAAAGCCTTCGGTTCAGCCGGTAATAAAATAGTCATAGAAGAATGTATGAGGGGACTTAAATATACCCCCGGAGAGGAAGTTTCCGTCCTTACTTTTACAGACGGTAAGACGATTGTTCCTATGATAACTTCCTGTGACCATAAGCGTGCATACGACGGCGACAAGGGCTTAAACACGGGCGGTATGGGTACTTTCTCTCCCTGTCCTTTTTGGAATAAAGAGCTTGAAAAAGAAGTATATGACACCATATTATTGCCTACAATTAAGGCAATGAACGCAGAGGGCAAACCCTTTAAAGGTTGCCTTTATTTCGGGCTTATGCGTACCGATAAGGGTATGCGCGTCGTTGAATACAATTCCCGTTTCGGTGACCCTGAAACGCAGGTTGTTCTTCCTATGCTTAAAACCGATTTACTCGACGTGTTCGAGGCGGTTACGGACGAAAGGCTCTGCGATATAAATATCGAATGGGAGGACGGCGCATGCGTATGCGTAGTGCTTGCTTCGGGCGGATATCCCGTTCACTATCAAAAGGGTAAGGAAATTACCATTGGCGACGTTGGCGATTGCTCTGTAATTCATGCGGGAACGGCAATCAAAGACGGAAAACTTGTAACCAACGGCGGAAGAGTACTCAACGTTGTCGCAAAAGGCAATACTGTTGACGAGGCTCGCGATAAGGCTTATTCCGCTGTTAAAAATATCAATTGGGAAGGTATGTCTTACCGTACCGACATCGGCATTAAATATCGCAAGGGTTAATTTTAAAGGGTTAATTTAAAGATGATTTACAGAATTTTCGTAGAAAAAAAGGACAATTTACAGGCTAAAAAGGTTGCGGAGGATATTCACAACCTTTTAAAGATTGACGTTCAGGACGTTCGCAGTCTTATTAGATACGACGTTGAAGGCATTTCCAAAGAAGAGTTCGACTCTGCAACCCCCGGCGTTTTCTCCGAACCCCCCGTTGATAATATCTATCTTGAAAACGTGGAGTTTGATAAAGACTACTCCGTTTTTGCAATCGCATACCTTACGGGTCAGTACGACCAGAGAGCAGACAGTGCGGCGCAGTGCGTTCAGCTTTTAACGCAAAAGGAACGCCCTTTAATCAAATGTGCTACCGTGTATGCCGTTAAGGGTGTAAACGAAGAACAGCTTGAAAAGATTAAAAAGCATTTGATAAACCCCGTTGAAAGCGAAGAGGTGGGGCTTAAAAAGCCTGAGTCGCTTGCTCACGTTGCGGTTGATGCGGAGGATGTTAAGGAAGTAGAGGGCTTCATCGCTATGTCCGATGAAGAAATTTCCGCTTACCACGCAAAAATGGGGCTTGCAATGTCCGTGGAAGATTTAAAATTTGTCCGCGATTACTTTATAACCGAAAACCGCAACCCTACCGAAACGGAGATAAGGGTTATCGATACCTATTGGTCTGACCATTGCCGTCATACAACCTTTGCAACCGAACTCAAAAATATAACAGTTCACAGCGATAACCCCCATATCAACAAGGCGTTAAAGGCTTATTCCAACCTCTTTGAGGAGTTGTATGCAAACCGCCCCGACAAATATCCCTGCCTTATGGATATTGCGACGATTGCGGTTAAAAAACTTAAAAAGGAAGGTCTTTTAAACAATCTCGACGAGTCAGACGAAATTAACGCCTGTTCTATAAAAATTGACGCGGTAATCGACGGCAAACCCGAAAAATATACCGTAATGTTTAAAAACGAAACACACAACCACCCCACAGAAATCGAACCTTTCGGCGGTGCCGCCACCTGTTTGGGCGGTGCTATTCGCGACCCTCTTTCGGGCAGAACTTACGTATTGCAGTCTATGCGCGTTACGGGTTGTTCCGACCCTACAGAACCCATTGAAAATACACTTGCAGGTAAGCTCCCTCAGCGTGTTATTACCAAGACTGCCGCTTCGGGCTTCTCTTCCTACGGCAACCAGATAGGTCTTGCTACGGGTCAGGTAGAGGAAGTATATCACCCCGGCTATAAGGCAAAGAGACTTGAAACGGGCTTTGTAGTAGGCGGTGCTAAATCGGATATGATTTACCGTGCTAAGCCTGCAAAGGGCGATAGAATTATCCTTTTGGGCGGTGAAACGGGACGCGACGGTTGTGGCGGTGCGACGGGTTCTTCCAAGGCACACGATAAAAAGTCGGTTCAAACCTGCGGTGCGGAAGTCCAAAAGGGTAACGCACTGACAGAGCGTAAGCTTCAAAGATTGTTCTTGAACGGCGAAGTTACGAGAATGATTAAAAAGTGTAACGACTTCGGTGCAGGCGGTGTATCCGTAGCTATCGGCGAACTCGCTGACGGACTTATAATAGAACTTGACAAGGTTCCTAAAAAATATCACGGTCTTTCGGGAACAGAACTTGCTATCTCCGAATCGCAAGAGCGTATGGCGGTAGTAGTAGAAGAGAAAGACGTTGAAAGGTTTATTGCTCTTTCGGCAGAAGAAAATCTTTCCGCAACGCCCGTGGCAACTGTTACCGACGACAGAAGAATGAAGATGTATCACCGCGGTAAGGCTATTGTTGATATATCGCGTGATTTCCTCGATACTAACGGCGTAAAGCAGGTTACCGACGCAGAGATTAACGATAACGTAACGAACTTCTTTGACAAGAACGACGTCGTTGATTTTAAACAGGCGGTAGAGGAAGTATTATCACAGCTTAACGTATGCTCCAAAAAGGGTCTTGCAGAAATGTTTGACTCGACAATCGGCACTAAGTCCGTATATATGCCCTTCGGCGGTAAGTATCAGCTTACGCCCGTAACGGCAATGTCGGCTAAAATAATGGGCGGAGAGACGGACGATTGTACGGTTTCGGCATACGGCTTTAACCCCGAACTATCCTCTTCGTCACCCTTCACAGGCGCAATATATGCAATAGTTGCATCAGTATCGAAAGTGGTTGCGTCCGGTGCAGATTATAAAGATATCCGTCTTTCCTTGCAGGAATTCTTTATGAGATTGAGGGACGATAAGAAGCGTTGGGGCGTTCCTTTATCGGCGCTTTTGGGCGCACTCTATACTCAGCTTAACCTCGGTTTGGGCGCTATCGGCGGTAAAGACTCTATGAGCGGTACGTTTGAAGATATCGACGTGCCTCCTACGCTCATATCCTTTGCCCTTGCCCCCGCTAAGGCTTCTAAGCTTATAACAAACGTTCTGCCCGAAGGCAACCGCAAGCTCTATCTCCTTCCTATAAAGAAAGATGCTTGCCAGATACCCGATTTCGAATATGTCAAAAAGCTCTATACCGCTGTATATACCAACGTCTCTAACGGCAATATCAAGTTTGCAACCGTCGCTGAAAAGGGCGGTGCAATCCCTGCGGTTATAAAGAGCTGTTTGGGTAACGGAGTAGGCTTCGAATTTTTCGGCGACGAAAGCTATCTGTTCGCAGAGCGTTACGGCGATATAATCATATCGGCAGAAGATGCGTCTAAGCTCGGCAACGATATTATAAAAGTATATATCGGTTCAACAACGACTGATAATAAGTTCACTTACGGCGGAGAATACGTTTCTATGGAAGAAGCTATCTCCAAGTATATGGGCAGATTATCTTCGGTATTCCCCGTAACCGCCCCTGCAAACGGCGAAATTCCCAACTGCGATTATACCGCAGGTCAGAAATATACGAACATTGCAACAAAGGTTGCAAAACCCCGTGTGTTCATTCCTGCATTCCCCGGAACCAACTGCGAACTTGACACGGCAAGGGCATTCTCTCTGTACGGTGCAGAACCCGAAATTCTTGTCATAAAGAACCGTTCGGCGTCTGATATCGAAGAGAGCGTACAGGCTATAATTAAAGCAATCGACAGGGCAAATATTATTGCATTCCCCGGCGGTTTCTCCGGCGGTGACGAACCCGACGGTTCCGGTAAATTCATCGCAACGACATTCAATAACCCTGCAATTGCCGAAAGAATTATGGAGCTTTTGAACAACAGAGACGGTCTTGCATTAGGTATATGCAACGGCTTCCAGGCTCTTGTTAAGCTTGGACTTGTTCCTTACGGTAAGGTAACTCCTTTGACCGCAAATTCTCCTACGCTTACCTATAACAATATCACCCGTCACGTTTCAACTATGGTAAATATAAGGGTAGCAAGCAATTTAAGCCCTTGGCTTTCGGCTTGCAACGTAGGCGACGTATATTCCGTACCCGTCTCCCACGGCGAAGGTAAGTTTATAGCGCCCAATGAAGAACTCGAAAAGATGCTTGCAAACGGACAGATTGCAACGCAGTACGTCGATATGGACGGCAAGCCTACTATGTGCGGACCTTTCAATCCCAACGGCAGTATGTGGGCAATAGAAGGTATTACGTCCCCTGACGGCAGAGTGTTAGGTAAGATGGGTCATACCGAAAGAACGGTAGGCGAAAATCTTTACAAGAACTTCGACGGCAACTACGATATGAAGCTGTTTGAAAGCGGTGTAAAATACTTCAAGTAATGTAAAGAATTAAGACGGCGTAGAGTTTTCTGCGCCGTTTTGCATATATGTGAGATATTTGCTAAACAATTTATTTAGTCGTTAAGGACTTTACAAGCACAATATTTTGTGCTAAAATAATAAAAATAACTTACGAGGTCACAATATGAAGTGCATGTATTGCGGATGCGAGGACAGCAAGGTTATCGACAGCCGTTCGGCAGACGAGGGCAGGACGATAAGAAGAAGGCGCGAATGCGTAAATTGCGGTAAGAGGTTTACTACCTATGAAACGATTGAAGATACGCCTGTGCTTGTCGTAAAATCAAGCGGAAACAGACAGTCTTACGACCCTCAGAAGGTAAAAAACGGTATCATAAAGGCGTGTGAAAAACGCCCTGTTTCTATGGAAAAAATAGATAAACTCGTAGATGAAATCTCTAAACAGGTCTATAATTCTATGGAACAGGAAGTGGGCTCCAAACAAATCGGCGAGATGGTTATGGAAGGGCTTAAAGAGCTTGACGAAGTAGCGTACGTGCGCTATGCAAGCGTCTATCGTTCGTTTACCGATATCGATAGTTTTATGAAAGAATTGCAAAAAATGATAGCTAATAAAAAATAAATTTAAGGCAGTTTCAAACTGCCTTAAATTTTGAAACGAATTTTTGATATGGAAAGAAAGAATACCTTAAAAGTAAATATAGGCGGAGTATGCGTAGGCGGTGGAGAGAGTGTTAAAATTCAGTCTATGTGTACGACGAGAACGGCGGACACGGAGGCAACGTTAGCGCAGATTAACGCGCTCCATTCTGTAGGCTGTGAAATAGTAAGGGTTTCCGTGCTTGACGAAAAGGACGCAAACGCGATAAAAATTTTAGCGCAGAAAAGTCCCATTCCCGTCGTTGCGGATATCCACTTTTCGTATAAGCTTGCAATAAGCGCGATAGAAAACGGCTGTAATAAAGTACGTATTAACCCCGGCAATATCGGCGGTGAAAGGGAGATTAAAGCCGTAGCCGACTGCATTAAAGCACATAATATACCCGTAAGAGTGGGCGCGAATACGGGCAGTATAGAAAAGGGTTTTTTAGAAAAATACGGAAGAAGCGCAAGAGCTTTGGTGGAAAGTGCGCTCTATAACGCGCAAATACTCGAAAAGTACGGAGTAGGCGATATCGTGCTGTCGGTAAAAGCTTCGGACGTGCCTTTAACGGTTGAGGCTTATACGCTATTATCCGAAAAGGGCAATTACCCCCTGCATATAGGCGTAACGGAAGCAGGTACGGAGGCTATGGCTCTTGCCAAATCTTATTCGGCTTTGGGCAGTCTTTTGTTAAACGGTATAGGAGATACTATTCGTATTTCAATTACAGGCGACCCCGTAAGGGAAGTAATTGCAGGAAAGAACCTCTTGAGGGCGATAGGGTTTGATAAAAACTTCGTAAACGTAGTGTCCTGCCCTACGTGCGGAAGGTGTATGTGGAATTCCGCCGAGCTTGCAACCAAGGTAGAAGAGAGGGTTATAAACGTTAAAAAGCCTTTAAATGTAGCGGTAATGGGGTGCGTTGTCAACGGACCGGGAGAGGCAAAAGATTGCGATATAGGAATTGCAGGCTCTGCCGAATACTGCGTAATTTTCAAAAAGGGTGAAATAATTAAAAGGGTTTCCGCTAATGACGCGGAGGACGAATTTTTCAAGGTGCTGGACGGACTAATCGATGACTGAAAATATATTGGAAGAATTGCATAAGATACCTACTTTCAATACGGCTATTATCTCTGCCGTAACTTTAGTCAAGGCAAAAAACGAAGTTCAAGTCAATCTTATAACCGATAAAATATACACCGAAGAGGATACGTTATCGGCAAAAAAAATTATTAGAAAGAACGTACCCGATTATTTTTCGTGTAAAGTAACCGTTTCAAAGCTTACCCCCGACGAGGGTATGGTCGCAAAAAAAATTCTTGAAATCGTAAATAGCGAAAACAGACAGCTTGCCGCGTTTATTACGGCGGACGATATTAGCGTTGAAAGAACGTTTAACGGCTTTTATTTTACTTTAAAAGTTATAAAGGCGTCGGCATATTCTAACGACGTCGCAACGGATATCGCTAAAAAGCTTAAAAAGTATTTTTGCGGTGAATTTATCGGTAAGTGCATTGAATCAGCCGAAAAGATAAACGATGTCGTAGTGGAGGAGAAGCACGAAAACGTTCAGTACGAAATTCCGCCCAGAAGCTTTGAAATAGTAGATTTTGCGCCTATAGAAGGCACCGCTATACCTTCAAAAGCTATATATTTAGCCGATATAAACTTTATCGCAGACAGCGTAGTCGTCTGCGGAGAGATACTTAGCGTCAGGGAAAGAACGGTAACCAACTCAAACGGCAAAGAGAGAACTATGTTCAATTTCACCGTCAACGATACTACCGCATCAATGCGAATAGGGTATTTCGCTAGGCAGAAGAGCATAGATAAAATAAGACAGCTGAAGGTAGGCGACAGCATAGTTTTAACCTGTAAGGCAGAGCTATTTAACGGTGAGATAAGAACAACCGCAAACACTATAGATTACGGCAGAGCGCCTTACGGATTCGTGCCTGAAAAGAGAGCGTCTAAACCTGTGCCTAAGTACTACGAAACGGTTTTTCCCGAACCGTTCGTTGATTTTACTCAGGACGATTTTTTTACGGATAAGAGCCTTCCCGATTGTCTTAAAGAGAATAACTTTGTTGTTTTCGACTTAGAGACTACGGGTTTAAACAGTTCTCCGTCCGGCGGAAACATGGACAGAATAATTGAAATCGGAGCGTATAAAATAACGGGCGGAGAGATTAACGAAAGCTTTTCCACCTTTATAAACCCCGAAAGAAAGCTCTCTGCGGAAATTGTATCTCTTACGGGTATCGACCAATCTATGGTTAGCGATGCGCCTACTTATAAGCAGGTTATGCCCGACTTCTTTAAATTTATTGACGGATGCTACCTTGTAGGACATAACGTCGCAAACTTCGACTTTAAGTTTATAGAATACTATTGTTCGCAGTGCGGTTACGTGCCGGAGCGTAAAATATTCGACACGATACCGCTTTCTCAACAGCTTTTAAGACTTTCTAACTATAAGCTTAATACGGTTGCCGACCATTTCGGCATAACTTTTAATCATCACAGAGCAATCGACGACGCTTTGGCAACGGCGAAAATATTCATAGAACTTATAAAATTGAAAAAATCTTTACCAAACCTCTGTTAAAACTTGCCAAACGTAAAAGCCTGTGTTATAATCAAAGTAAGCTTAATACTTATTTTATAAGATTGAGTGCCTTTGACAGGCACTCAATCGTCATATGTGGGGAATTATGAACTTTAAATCTTCGGAAGAGATACGTTTACTTCTTGAAAAAATAGCCGAACCTATGGGAATCGAGATTGTCGATTTGTCCGTTAACGACAAGGATAATTCGATTACGGTATTTATTGAAACCGAGAGCGGGGTTGACCTTGATACGTGTGAAAAATATCATAACGCAATTTCCGACCCTTTGGACGAACTCGACCCCAGCTACGGAGAACCTTATACTTTAAACGTATCGAGTCCCGGGCTTGACAGACCGTTTAAAACGGCAAGAGATTTTGAAAGAAATCTTAATAAAGAAGTGGAAATAAAACTCTATGCGCCCCTAAAAGGTAAAAAGTTTTTAGAAGGTGTATTAGAAGAGTTTGACGAAAACTCTGTAACGATATCCACCGCAAAGGAAAAAATTAAAATCCAACGCAACAAAATTGCGAAAATAAATAAAGCAATAAAATTTGAATAATATTGCGCTCACAATAATTTAGGAGATGGACAAAATGGTTAATAAGGATTTTTTTGCCGCGCTTGCAGACCTTGAAAAAGAAAAGGGTATTCCTCAAGAGGTATTTTTAGAGGCTCTTCGCAACGCATTGGCTTTGGCTTGCAAAAGACAGGGACAGGGCGCCGTAGGCGAGGTTGACGTAAGACTTAACCCCGAAAAAGGCACTATGGAATTTTATGCTGTAAGAACCGTAGTCGATGAAGTCGTTGATAAAGATTCAGAGATTTCTTTAGAAGATGCTCGCGAAATCAAAAAAACCAGCAAGGTCGGCGATAAGATATCGGAAAAATTTGTACCCAAAGATTTTTCACGTATCGCGGCTCAGACAGCTAAACAGGTTATATTACAAAAACTTCACGAGACTGAGCGTGACGCCGCTATGAGCGAATTCTCCGATAAGGAAGGCGAGCTTGTTGTGGGTACGATAAGGAAAATCGACCTTAAAAACGTCTATGTGGAGCTTGGTAAAGGTCAGGTTGAAGGGCTTATGCTTCCTTCCGACCAGGTCCCCGGCGAAAAGTATAACGTAAACGATAAAATAAAAGTATTCGTAAAGCGCGTAAAGAGCGGATTTAAGGGCGCACAAGTGCTTGTCAGCCGTTCCTCCGCAGGTCTTGTACGTAAACTCTTTGAAGAGACGGTACCCGAGATTAAACAGGGTACTGTTATAATCAAGGAAGTAAGCCGTGAGGCAGGTGCAAGGACTAAGATTGCAATATATTCCGAAGACCCCAGAGTTGACGCTATCGGTGCATGCGTTGGTAATAAGGGCGCACGTGTAAACGAAGTCGTTGCGGAACTCAACGGAGAGAAAATCGATATTATTCCTTGGAGCGAGAATCCCCTTGAATTTATCGCAAAGGCACTTTCGCCCGCAAAGGTCATTTCCGTAACCCAGCTCGAAGGCGAAAATACAGCTATGGCAGTCGTTCCCGACGACAAACTTTCCCTTGCAATAGGCAGGGACGGACAGAACGCTCGTCTTGCAGTAAAGCTCACCGGCTGGAAGATAGACGTGAAGAGCGAATCTTCCGCGGCTAAGCTCGGCTACGGCGTAGCAGAGGAAACGGGTGAACAGGGCGAATAATTTATGCCTACAATAAAGAAAATACCGCAAAGGCAATGCATTGCCTGCCGTAATTTAAAAGAAAAGCGGGAAATGCTTAGAATAGTAAAAAATTCAGACGGTAATATATTTATCGATTTTTCGTCTAAGGCTTCGGGCAGAGGCGCATATATATGCGATAATCCCGACTGCATTAAAAAGCTTAAAAAAAGCAGGCTTTTGGATAAGGCGTTTTCTTGCAGAGTTGACGACGGAATTTATTCGGCTGTCGAGGAGGAATACTTTGGCAGGAAAGGTTGAATCCTATCTCGGTTTTTGTATAAAGGCGAGAAAGATTGCTTTGGGTAGCGGTACCGTTGACCTATTAAAAAAAGGCGTTTACCTTGTTATCGTCTGTTCGACCGCATCGGATAATACCTTTAAACTTGCGGTTAAATTTAAAAACAGATTTTCCTGTCCTCTTTTAATTTGTAAGAGCGGTTTGGAAAATGCAGTGCATAAGGCAGGCTGTAAGATTGTTGCGGTAAAGGACGCGGAGCTTGCAAAAGCCATATGCGCAAACATAGGAGAAGAATACGAATTATATACCGAGAGGTGTTGAAAAAAATGGCAAAGAACTATGAGAATATTTTAAACGTTGCTAAACTGTTGTCGGACGGAACGATTAACGAGCTTTCTAAAAAAGTATCATCTGCCGAAAAAACGACAGGTGAAATACTCAAACGTCTGGCAGAGCTTGACAATGAGCGCATAGCTAAACGTGCCGAGGAAGAGAGAATAATGCGTGAAAACGCAACGGCGGAGAAAACCGAGAAAACAGAAGCGGTTGCCGAAGAAGTAAAGGAACCTGTGGTAAAAGAAGAACCCATAGAGAAACAGACTGAAAAGGTTGAAGCTGTCGCTCAGCCCGCAGAGAAGGAGAGCAAAAAGCAGACGGAACCTTTAAAGGAAAAGGCGGAAGTTAAAGAAGCTGTTAAAGAAACGGTTAAGGAATCCGTAAAGGAAACTACGCCCTCCGCACCCGCAAATACTGTTGCGCCTGCGGTAAAGGAAACGGTTAAGCCTGTCGTAAAAGAAGAGGAAAAACCTGCAAAGCCTGCAAGACCTTCTTTTATAGTTGCAAAAGCTTCCAGCTTACCCCAAAAGACGTACGTCAACAAGGAAACTCCTGCAAGAGGCGAGAGAGGGCAAAGACCTCCTTATTCTCAGCCCCGTAGCGGTGGTGCGCCTGTAAAACCTCAGACGCCTAAATACGTTGCGCCTGCAACGGCTCAGCCCATTAAACCTAACGGCAAGAATTTCGGGCCCGATAAGAAGAAGCAGAACTACGAAAAGACATACGTTGAAAAGGACAGACACGCAATATCAAAGCGTGCGCTTGCTAAACAGCAGGGCGTATCTGTTGACGACTTCGACGAGGATAAGAGCGGGTACAGAAAGTTAAGGGTTAAAAAGGCAAAGGTTCAAAACACTCAGACTATTAAAATCGACCATGCAGTCGTAACCACTAACGAAATTCCTTTAAAGGTTCTCTCCGAAAAATTAGGTATAACCGCGGTTGAAATAACCAAACTTCTCTTTAAAGAAGGTATTATGAAAACCGTTAACGAGTCTATAGATTTCGATACCGCCGCTCTGTTAGCGGCAGGGATTGGCATAGAACTAGAATATAAACCCGAAAAGACGGCGGAAGAAATTCTTTCGGAAAAGCAGGAGGATACGGTTGAAGAAATCGAAAGCCTTGTTCCCCGCGCACCCGTCGTTACGGTTATGGGTCACGTTGACCACGGTAAAACTTCGCTTTTGGACTATATCAGAAAGTCGAGCGTAACCGCAGGAGAAGCAGGCGGTATTACCCAACATATCGGTGCTTATTCGGTAAGCGTTAAGGGTAAGAGCATAACCTTTATCGATACTCCCGGTCACGAAGCCTTCACGGCAATGAGGGCAAGGGGTGCAATGGTAACTGATATCGTTATCCTTGTGGTTGCCGCAGACGACGGCATTATGCCCCAGACAATCGAGGCTATTAACCACGCTAAAGCCGCTGGCGTTTCAATCGTGGTAGCAATAAACAAAATGGATAAAGTTGGTGCAAATCCTGAAAAGATTAAGCAGGATTTAACCAAGTACGAGCTTGTTCCCGAAGAGTGGGGCGGTACAACGCAGGTTTGTCCTATATCTTGTAAGACGGGTGAGGGCATCGATTCTCTGCTTGAAAACGTTCTGCTCGTAGCAGAAATGAAAGAACTTCTTGCAAACCCTGCAAGGGAAGCTCGCGGTGTAATAATAGAAGCTCAGCTTGATAAGGGCAAGGGCCCCGTTGCAACTGTGCTTGTACAGAACGGTACTTTAAAAACGGGTGACAACATCATATCAGGTACCGTTACGGGCCGTGTCCGTGCAATGATTGACGATAAAGGCAGGACTGTTAAAGAGGCAGGTCCTTCAATGGCGGTATTCGTTCTCGGCTTCGAGCAAGTACCTAACGCAGGCGATTCTATGTTCTCGGTATCTCAGGAGCTTATTAAATCTGTCCTTGAAGAGAGAAAGAGAAAAGAACGTGAAGAAATGGTTAGGGATACTTCCAAGGTTACCCTCGACGACGTGTTCAATAAGATTGCAGAAGGCAATATGAAGACCTTGAATCTCATCGTCAAAGGCGACGTTCAGGGTTCTGTCGAAGCTGTTAAGCAGTCTGTTGTAAAGCTCTCCAACGAGGAAGTTAACGTCAAAGTAATTCACAGCGGAGCAGGTGCCATAAACGAATCCGACGTTATGCTTGCAGAATCGTCAAGCGCAATAATTCTCGGATTTAACGTCCGTCCCGACGCTAAGGCAAGGGTGCTTGCAGAGCGCAGTAAGGTTGACGTAAGAATGTACAGAATTATATACGACCTGCTTGACGACGTGGAATCTGCTCTCAAAGGTATGCGCGCTCCTAAATATCAGGACGTATATCTCGGTAAGTGCGAAGTTCGCCAGACCTTCAAAATTACAGGCGTCGGCAATATTGCAGGCTGTTACGTTCTTGAAGGTAAGATTGTCCGTGGCGGTAAGCTTAGAATATATCGCGACGACGTGCTTGTGGTTGAAGGCAACGTTCAACAGCTTAAACGCTTTAAAGACGACGTTAAGGAAGTTGCCAAGGGATATGAGTGCGGTTGTGCAATCGAAGGCTTTAACGATATCCGCGTAGGCGATATTATCGAGTGCTATTCCGTAGAACAGATAGAAGAAAAATAATAACTTAAATTTAAGAGGCAAAATGAAAGGAAACAGAGGCGAAAGGCTTTCAAGCCAGTTCCGCGAAGAGATATATTCGGTTATATCTACCGATTTAAGGAACAAATATCCTCAGATGAGCGCAATAATTAGTTTGACAGAGGTTGACGTTGCTCCCGATTTAAAGACGGCAAACGCATACGTCAGTATCTACGATACAAACGCAGAAAGAAGGAAGGAGACGTTTGATATCCTTGTGAAAAACGCAGGACATATCAGGCATTGCCTTTCACAGGTTTTAAGATTGCGTACCGTTCCCGAACTCCGTTTTATACTTGACAACAGTATGGAGTACGGAAATAAGATTGATAAAATACTCAAAGAAATAGACGCTGAAAACGGAGACGGAGATGAAAAATAATTCTCTTGCAGAAGTTGCGAATTTACTAAAAAATTCAAACTCAGTGCTAATTGCCTGTCATGTAAGACCCGACGGCGATGCGTTGGGCAGTGGGTTTGCCCTCTGCCGTGCGCTTACAAACGCGGGCAAAAAAGCGTATATGCTCTGCGAGGAAAAGATACCCGAAAGGCTGAATATTCTCTCGGGTATGGATTGTTATTATACCGATTTGCCTGTACCTGTAAAGGATATAGACTTATTCGTAACGGTTGACTGTGCAGACGAGAGTCGCATAGGTAAATTTTTACCGCAGTTTTTATCCTTTAAAGGTAAAACATTGTGCATCGACCACCATATATCGAATATAGGCTTTGCTCAGTATAATTACGTAAAGCCCGACAGTACGGCAACTTGCGAAATTATGCCTGAAATATTTAATTGTGCAGGCTTAGAAATAACAAAAGAAATAGCCGATTTGCTTGCAATGGGGCTTTTAACTGACAGCGGTAACTTTTCCCATCAGGACGTCAGTGCAAAAACTTTTGCCGTTGCGTCAGAGCTTAAAGCTAAGGGAGCGGATATTTACAATATCGGCTATTTAATGTTCACCCGTCAAACTAAGGCAAGGGCAATGCTCTATAAAAGGGTAATAAACTCTATGCGTTTTGCCTTAGAGGACAAGTTGGCATTCTTAACTATAACACAAAAAGATTTTGAAGAAACGGGTACCGATAAAAGTCAGACGGAGGGTTTTGTTGACTATCCCCTTTCTATTGACGGCGTTGAAGTTTCTGTATCGGTAATGGAAGTCAGAAGGGGACAGTACAAAGTTTCCTTACGTTCAAGGAGCGTTGACGTCAACGCAGTGGCTTCAAGGTTTGGCGGAGGCGGACACGTTCTTGCAAGCGGTTGTATGCTTAACTGCGAGTATGAGGAAGTGATTGATAGAATTACTCACGCCGTATATCAGCAGTTATGACGGGATTTATAGTTGTAAATAAGGCGGAGGGCGTTTCATCCGCAAGGGAAGTAGCTATAATAAAAAGGCTCACGGGTATGCCTTGCGGACATATGGGTACGTTGGACCCTATGGCGAGCGGAGTATTGCCTATAGCGGTAGGCAACGCGACCCGTCTTTTCGACTTCTTTTTAAATAAAACAAAGACATACGTTGCAACCTTCTGTTTCGGCGTAGATTACGATACGCTCGATACGACGGGAACGCTTTTAAAAAGCGGAGAAAGAATTCCTTCTCCCGAAGAGATTGATGCGGTTATTCCCAAGCTTGTCGGCGAGATTATGCAGGTCCCGCCCAAGTACAGTGCAAAGAACGTAAACGGTCAGAGAGGATATAAGCTTGCAAGGGAGGGTGTGGAGTTTACTCTTCCCCCCAAAAAAGTTTCAATATATTCAATAAAACGTCTTTCCTACGACGGAGACAGTTCGTTTTCGTTTGAAATTGTCTGCGGTGGCGGTACGTATATCCGTTCCATAGCAAGGGATATGGCAAAAGAACTCGGCACGGTTGCGACTATGAGTAGGCTTGTTAGGACTTCAAGCGGTCCGTTTATTATAGAGAAGTCGGTTGCAACTAATGAGTTGAATAAAGACAATTTAAAAGATTATTTTATTCCGTGCGATAGCGTTACGCCGTTTGAGGATATTCGTTTAAACGAACGCGATGCAAAAAAACTTTTTAACGGTATAGCCATAAGGTATAGTTTAGCCGACGGAACGTACAGGCTGTATGCGCCAGACGGTTCGTTTTACGGATTAGGCTGTATTACGGAAGGTATATTAAAGGTAAGGGTGAAATTATGTTAAAGGTAGTTGAATACGCTAAAGACGAATACGAATTCCCTGCACTTCTCGTGCTGGGGTGTTTCGATGCTATCCACGCAGGGCATAGGGAGCTATTAAAAAAAGCAAAACTGCAGGCAAAGATTAACGGTCTTGATTTGGGCGTAATGGTCTTTAAGGGCGGTAAGAGCGATAAACTTTTATATTCCTTTGAAGAACGTCTGCAGGCTTTGGAACAAATTGGCGTTAAATTTGTCCTTGCGGTTGACTTTAACAATGAGTTCAAATCTATTAAGCCCATCGATTTTTTGAAGTCGGTAGAGGAGAAGGTTAACGTTAAGGCCTATATGAGCGGTAAGGACTTCCGTTTCGGCGCAGGGGCAAAGGGTAAGGCGTCAACGCTTAAATCCTATGCCGAAGACGAGGAAAACGGAGTATGGTATCAATCTGTAAAAGATATTGATATCGACGGAGAAAAGGTCAGTACGACTTTAATTAAAACCTGTCTTGACAGCGGTGATACTGCAAAAGCGTCACTCCTCCTCGGTGGGGATTATTCTGTGACGGGCGAAGTAGTTAAGGGTGCAGGAAGGGGAGCTTCCGTTGTCGGTTTCCCCACGGTAAATATCGAATACCCCGATTGGAAATATCCCGTAAAGTACGGCGTTTATAACGTGAATTGCGATATCGGCGGAACTATTTATCAAGGAATAGCTAACTTCGGCACTTGCCCTACTTTTGAAGACGAAAGAATAGCCCTTGAAGTTTATATAAAAGATTTCAGCGGTGATTTATACGGTCAAACGCTCACTGTTTATTTTGTTTCGTACATACGCGATATACAGCAGTTCGGCTCGGCAGAGGAGCTTAGCGCACAGCTTAGCGCAGATGCTACGGCTGTTGAAGACAGCGTAGAAAGTAAAACCGACTCCGAAGAAGAATGTAAAGAGGAAAATTGTGATTAAGTTCGGTCCAAGCGGAAACAGTTTAAGTTTTTATGAAATGGGGTATAAGCACACGGCTCAAGCCCCTGAATATCTCGAAAAATTTAATTTGGACTGCTTTGAATATTCTTTCGGCAGGGGTATAACCTTGTCGGAGGATAAAGCATTAGAAATAGGCGATGCATTTAAACAAGGCGGAAAAGAGATTAGCGTTCACGCACCCTATTTTATAAATTTTGCCAATCCCGACGACGAGTCGGCAAACAGGTCTTATAATTACGTATTAGGCAGTGCTAAATTTTTAAAGCTTTTCGGCGGAAACAGGTTGGTTTTTCACCCTGCTTCACAGGGAAAATTAAGCCGTGAAAAGGCGGTTGAATTAACAGCTGAAAGGCTTAAAGTCTTGTGTGATTATATATATCTTAACGGCTATGAAAACTTACATTTCTGTCCCGAAACTATGGGTAAGTTTGCTCAAATCGGTACTTTGGAAGAGATTGTTGAGTTCTGCAAGATAGATAAAGTATTCGTACCCACCATAGATTTCGGACACATAAATGCAAGAGAACAGGGAAGCTTAAAGACGGTAGAAGATTATAAATCGCGTTTAGAATATATGATTTCCGAACTCGGCTACGACAGGGTTAAAAATTTCCACGTGCATTTTTCTAAGATTATGTACGGCGGAAAGGGTGAGATAAAACACCTTACTTTTGCCGATACCGTCTATGGTCCGGAGTTTGCTCCCCTCGCGGTAGCCTTAAAAGAGTTGAAGTTAGAGCCTTATATAGTCAGCGAATCGGACGGAACTCAGGCAGAAGATGCTAAGGCGATGAAAGAAATTTATAATAATGTTGACATATAAGTTTTAATTTGGTAAAATATTTTAGTGAAAATGATTATTGACAGAGCATTAAGCATTTTTAAAAGTCTTGAAGCAGACGCCGTAGTTTGCGAACAAGAAGATTTAAGGTTTTATCTTACGGGCTTCCAGAGTTCGTTCGGCGTAGTTGTTGCCGACTGCGAGGGCGTGTATTTTTACACCGACAGCCGTTATTTAGAGTCGGCGCAAAAGAATCTTGCTGAAAGCGGAATAGTTGTTGAAGAATACCCCAGAGGAGTTAAGCTTTGCGAGTTTTTGAAGAAATATAAAACGGTTGCAATGCCTCTCGATAGGATTTCAGCAAATCAATTTTTATCTTTAACCGATTGCGGATATAAGCTTATCGACTGCGCTCCGTCTTTTAAAAAGGCAATGGCGGTTAAGAGTTTAGAAGAGATACAAAACATAAAACTTGCTTGCTCGGCAACTGATAAAGCCTTTATAGAGTTATTACCGCAGATTAAAGAGGGAATGACTGAAAATGAAGTTTCAGCACTTTTAGAGTACCTTATGCGAAAAAACGGAGCAAGCGGTACGAGCTTTGAAACTATTTGTGCATTCGCTTCAAACGGAAGCGTTCCCCACCACGAAACGGGCATGACAAAGCTTAAATTCGGAGACCCCGTTTTAATAGATTTCGGCTGTAAAATCAATGGCTATTGCTCTGACTGCACAAGGACTTTCCTATTCGGCGACGATGGTAAGCACGGAGAGTTTAAAGAAGTTTACGATAAAGTACTTACTGCTCATATGCTCGTAAAGGAGCAGTTTAAGGCAGGAATGAAGGGGTGTGAGGGAGATGCAATAGCAAGAAATTATCTTGCAAAATACGACCTTGCAAAATACTTTACCCATTCTTTGGGACATAGCTTGGGCATAAACATACACGAAAGTCCCAACCTTACGCCAAACGACGATAGCGTATTTTTAGATGGAATGGTATTTTCAGACGAACCCGGCGTGTATATCGCAGGGAAGCTCGGAATAAGAATCGAAGATACCGTAATGCTTTCAGGCGGAAAGGTTGTAAGTTTAACCGATACAGATAAAAAATTAACAATTTTATAATTTAATATGTAAATTATTAAGGAGATAAACATATGGCATCTATTTTAGCAGGCGACATCAGAAAGGGAACCACTTTTGAATACAACGGAAAGGGCGTTTACACCGTAACCGAATTCCAGCACGTTAAACCCGGCAAGGGCGCGGCTTTCGTTAGAACGACATTAAAGAACGTCGTAACGGGTCAGGTGCTTTCCGACATAACCTTCAACCCCACGGCTAAGCTTGAAACGGCTCAGGTTGAAACGAGGAAGATGTCCTATTCCTATACCGACGGCGAATTCTATTACTTCATGGACCCCGATTCCTTTGAAATGACGACCTTGAACCTTGACCAGGTTGAAGACGCCCTTAAATACATCAAAGAGAACGATATGGTAACTATAAAGTTCCTTCACGGTTCCGCATTCTCAGTTGAACCCGAAAACTTTGTAGAACTTAAAATCGTTGAGTGCGAACCCGGCGTTAAGGGTAATACCGCAACAAACGCAATGAAAAACGCTACCGTTGAAACGGGCGCAACCATTCAGGTGCCTATGTTCGTAGAAGAGGGCGAGACCATAAGAATCGATACCCGTACAGGCGAATATATGGCAAGGGTTAGCAAATAATTATACCCGATGAAAGCCGTTGTTCAACGCGTTAAGCATACTTCACTTTGCGTCGATGGCGAACTTGTTTCGCAAATCGACGGTGGATTGTGCGTTTTTTTAGGCGTAAGGTGCGGGGATACCGAAGAGCAAGTTTCAAAAATTGCTTTAAAGATTGCTAACCTTAGAATTTTTGAAGACGGCAACGGTAAGATGAACCTCTCCGTAAAAGACGTGGGGGGAGAGATTTTACTCGTTTCGCAGTTTACTCTGTACGGAGATTGTTCTCACGGAAACCGCCCTTCTTTTACCGAGGCGGAAAAACCCGAAAGGGCAAACAGCCTTTACGAGCTTTGTGCGGAGAAACTACGAGAACAAGGCATAGTTGTAAAGCAAGGTGTATTCGGTGCCGATATGAAAATATCGCAGTTTAACGACGGTCCCGTCACAATTATTTTGGAGATATAAAAGCTTAAACAGGTCGATATTATTCGGCCTGTTATGTATTTATTATGAAAATAACTTTTTTAGGTACAGGTGCGGCGGAAGGTTTTCCCGCAGTATTTTGCTCCTGTCCGTATTGTCAATCCATAAAAGACAACGTCGAAAAAGAAATGCGTACAAGGTCGCAAGTACTTATCGACGGTAATTTTTCAATAGATTTTCCCCCTGATGCGTATTATCATTCTCTGCGTTTCGGGGTGGATTTGTCTGCGTTAAAATACCTATTGGTAACACATTCGCATATGGACCATTTTTACGCACACGATTTCATTTTGCGCGGATATAAATACGCTAATTTATCAGAGGACGTACTTGAAATTTTCGGAAATAGTGAGGTAGAAAAGGTCTTTAAGGAGTCTATCGCAAGGGAACTTAAAGAGGAAGTTTCGCATCATCTCAGCTTTAATATAATAAGCGCGTACAGCGTATTAAATGTTGGAGAATACAGGGTTATAACCTTGCCTGCCTTTCACGGAACGGCGGAAGATGCACTTTTATTTTACGTAGAGAGAAACGGCAGGGGTTATCTTCATCTTTACGATACGGGAGCTTTATCGGACGAGGCAATAAAATTCCTTGCCGACAACGGTGCGAAAGCTCAGCTTGTTGCTTTTGATTGTACGTTTGCCGATGCGCCTAAGGCAGGGTTAAGGCGTCATATGTGCTTAGAGGATAACGCTGAAATTCAGAAAAGGTTGCAAAATGCAGTGGTTACGGATATAAATACTAAGTACGTAATTACCCACTTTTCACATAATGCAAACCCTACGAAGGACAGAATGGAAAACCTTGCAAAGGATTACGGCTATATATCCGCTTACGACGGGCTTTGTTTGGAGGTTTAATATGCGTTTTTTTAAACATCTTAATACGGTATGCCGTCACAGGCGTCAGGTGTGTAAACACTGCTTTAAATGCGGACTGATTTGGCAAGGGCTTACGCATGATTTATCTAAATTTTCGCCGTCGGAGTTTTTTCCGGGAGTAAAATATTTTCAGGGAAACCGCAGTCCCCAGGCAAGGGAGAGGGAGGTTTACGGCTATTCCGGGGCTTGGCTTCACCATAAGGGCAGAAATAAACATCACTTTGAGTATTGGACGGACTTTGCCGACGGCAGAAGGGTCTTCGTTAAGATGCCTGCTAAATACCTTGCAGAGATGGTCTGCGACAGAATAGGCGCCTGCAAGATTTATTTAAAGGATAAATACAACGACGGTTCTGCACTTGCCTACTTTGAAAATAAGACGGACAAGGACGGTATGAATCCTCAAACGTGTGAGGAGTTAAGATACTTTTTAACACTGCTTAAAGAACAGGGTGAAAAGGTTATGTTTAAAGAACTTAAAAAATTTGTTAAAGAAAATAAGGGTAAAAAAGGAGCTACGAAGTAATCGTAGCTCTTAAACTTTATTTAGTCCTTGCAACCTTAACGTTGTCTTTGGTTCTGTCTCTAAGTTCTTTTATCGGGTGTTCGCTTTCCTGATATCGATAGTCCTTACCCAACCTCTCTATTGCCTTTTGAATAACAAGGTGAGAGGGGTCTCTTTCGGGGTCGCCTGCCATATATTTTTGATAATCGAAGTATCTGTGGTCGTCGGGGAGTTTAATAATATCACGGTATTCGGTTTTATCGGAAGTAAGGTTGACGGTACTGCCTAAAACTCTTCGTACGTAATCCTTGTTCTCTCCAAGCCTTAAAAGTTTAGGAAATTCGCCCTCGCCACAAACACTTTCAAATGTCTTGTTTTCGTATTTCTCCAACAACCGTACAGCGGTTTTTAGGTGAGATACTTCCATTTTGTAATGTTCTAACCAAATCTTCTTTATGCTCTCGTCTGTTTCACCCTCGTATGCGGAATAGTATAACCAACATTCGCAGTATTCGTGCAGAACCCATTGTTCAAGCCAAGTCATATTGGGGTCTTTAAGGCTTTCGTATTGGGTTACGTGTGCTTCTTCAATCATAGCAATCTCGGCATAAAGCTTTCTTCCAAGGTCGTTTTTATACCATTGGGCAATGTTCATATAGTAATTCATAGTCTGCTGTTCAGCCGCCGTAATAGTAGAAGCAACAAGCTTTGTGTATAAATCTGCATTGTCGCCATTCATATGCGATTTAACGTCATCGGCAGGGTGACGGTGTTCGGCTATGGTGGGTCTTCCCGGCATAATCTCTGTATATTTGCCTACAAGCATATCCGCGTCAATTCCTTTGTCTGTCTTTAAAAGATTTGCATAGCGGTAAAGGTGGTCGAAATCTTCCAACAAAGCAAAGTTCAAAGCCTTAATGTTATTCTCGTCTTTTTCGTTTTTTGCAAGGGTTGCTGTTAAATCTACGGCAAGCTGTTCGTATGAAATCGTTGTTTCAAGTATGCTCTCGTTAATTGGCTTTAAACAGCTTATGCGCTTTTGCTGTTGCTGTTCCTGCCTACGGACAATTGAAAGGGTTTGAAGAATTTCGGGTTCGTCGCAATGCCTTGCGAACTGATGCATAAACCATTGCGATTCAAACTCCGTTCCGTTCATAAGAATAACTCTCGTCTTTGTGTAAGGGGAAACGTTATCTTTGTTATAGCTCTTAGGGTACATTTTCTTGATAGGTAAAAAGTTATTTTCTAAGCTTTTGCATTTTTCGTTAATCGGGTTCATATAATATCCTCCGAAGAGTGTTATTACCGTAAAGACAATAATTTAAACGTTTCTAAAACTTTTAACTCAAAACGTTTTGCGTTTAAAAAATTTTATGGTATATTAAATAAGCCTTGCAGGCGTCGCCTATCGGTATGGCGTCAGCTTCCCAAGCTGATTTTGGCGGGTCCGACTCCCGTCGCCTGCTCCATAAAGCGGAGACGTTTTTACGTCTCCGCTTTATTTCTTGGAGAGGCAATACGGGAGGAGGGGGGGAGGAGTCCCCTATAAGGGGACGTAGTCGGCGGAATCGACCGCCGACTTGACAACCACTGCTCTGGTTGTCAACCGTGCGCACCGCTCAAGGTGAGACTCCCGTCGCCTGCTCCATAAAGCGGAGACGTTTTTACGTCTCCGCTTTATTTCTTGGAGAGGCAATACGGGAGGAGGAGTGTGTTTTTGCACCTCCTTTTTTAATTTAAAACAAACAAATCCCCATAACAAAACCCAAACTTAAATATCTCACGATTAAAATTTAAAATCTGTCGTTGACAATGAATAAATATGTGATATAATAAAAATGTATTACCATGAGTAAGGTTTAAAGGACAGCGTCAGTGAAAAAGAAGCTCAACAATTTACCCAAACTTAATAAAAAGGCGAGAATAAGATTTTTTATCTTTCTTGCAATAATTATAATTTTGGAAGCTGTAACAGGCATAGTTGTTTTTATGCAGTTTTCTTCCAGAACGTACAAGCAGGAGTATTCCGCTTTCAACGACAGAGCAACTGCATTACATAACGTTCTGTCCGAGAAATACACTGACGACGATTATAATAAAATATTAAATAATCCCGCAATATTAAATTCAATAGTAACCGATTGCAAAAGTAACGGCGGTTTTGACGATTATATAGTTTTCTTTGAAGTCAGAGGCGATATTGTGTATGGAGGAGAGATATTCTCTTTCCCCAACACAACTAATTTAGACGCACTCAAAATTCCCTACTCATCGCTCAATGTACACGAATTAGAGGGTAAGGATTATATTTTAGTACCCATAAATCTCGGCATGGGTTATCACGTTCTGTGCGTAACCGATTTTTCGGCAACACAGGCAAATATCGATAATGTTTTGGGTAATCTTGTTGCAATTTTAATTGCTTCTGGCCTACTCATAACCTTCTCTTTCCTCATCTACGCATACTTCTGTGTAGGTAAGGAACGTACTTCGCTGTTTAATTATAAGCTTTCAATTTCACCCACAACGGGAAGAATACTCGATTCTAACAGAACGTTTAAAAGAGATTTCAGCAATGCGGTAATGATACCGACGCCTGAAAAGCTTGACAGGAAGAATTTCAGCCTTGTTTCGCTTAGCGACAGTAACGGCAACAATTCTCTTGTAGTGTTAACGGCGCGTACTCAGTCGGGTAAGCTTAAAGCTTACGGCGGTGCATTATCCAACGCAGAATCCTTTATACAGATGCAAGACAGTGAAGCGCTCGACGCAGACGGAATGTCAACGGGTTCGCTTTGCAAACTGTTTGAATCGTTTACGGCTAAGGGCAAACGCACTCTGCTCGGTGTAATGCTGATTAGCAATTTAGACCAGATTAAAACGCTGTTCGGTAAACAAATGGCGTTGGATATACAGAAGATAATTTTAAAGAAGGTAAAGGAAAAGTTTAATTATGCCTACGAACTTGACTTTGCCTATATTGGCGTGACTTACCCCGACGGTAAAAAATTCGATAATTTAATGGCGGATATGGAAGACGTGTTCCGCTATATCAACGCGCCTATAAAGATGGACGACAACCTGTTTACACTCGACATAAAAGCAGGTTTTGCGCTTTGCGATTCGTCTATGGTTCCGCTCACGTTCGAGCATGCGTTTAAGGCCGCAGAGGCTGCAAAGCAACGTGCAATCGATACAAAGATAGCGGAATATATAATCTATCACGAATCGCAGAAGAAGCTGTACGCAAAATACTTTATCACATACGACATAAAGCAAATGCTGTCCGAGGGTGCGTTTGAAATGGAATATCAGCCCCAGTACAACATTAAGGAAGAGCGAGTAGAGGGCTTCGAGGCGCTTTTCAGAGTAAAGAAAAGTTGGAACGTAAACGTCGATACTTTCTCATTCATAACCTATGCCGAACGTACGGGTGCAATGGTACAGCTCGGTGATTTCATTTTCGATACAGGTATGCAGTTTGCTAAACGCTTAGAGGGTAAGAACATAAGCGTCTCACTCAACGTGTCGCCCGTTCAGCTAATGCAGGCAGGCTTTATCGAAAACTTTTTACGCCTATACAGAAAGTACGACTTAAAAGAGGGTTCAATCTGCGTAGAAATAACCGAAAGCTTCCTAATGACAAACTTTGCAGAGACGATGAAAAAACTTACGGTTCTAACCCAACAGGGAATATTGGTTCACCTTGACGACTTCGGAACGGAATATTCGTCCTTGCTGTACATAAAGAAATTGCCGATATCCACAATTAAAATCGATAAAGAGTTTGTAAAAGACGTGCTTGTCAGCCGTGAAAGCCAGTCGATTATAAAATTCATAACCAACATAGCAAAACTTCTAAACGGCACTACGATATGCGAAGGCGTAGAGACGTGTCAGGAGTTTGATATGCTAAAATATCTCGGATGCGATACGATACAGGGTTGGGTAATCAGCAAATCGCTTAAGCCCGACGACGCCCTTAAATTTATCGAAACGTTCGACTATAAGCAAGTTGTTTTGGCTCAACAGGCAAAAGAAAAGCAGTCTTAAAGAAAAAGGAAAAAAGGTGTAGGTATGCTAAAAGCGTTACTTGATGGACTTAATCTTGATACAGGCGTATATATATTGATACTGATATTATTTTTTGTATTCTGCTGTGTGTCGGTAGTATTTTTAATTATCGGCATAAGGCGAGACAGAAACAGATTGATTGCCGAAAAGTATAAAATTAAAGAGTTGGATAGGCTCGGTTTTGAAGATATGCTTAAACATAAGTACGAAATCGCAACCGAGGACACTCGTTTTTCAGTAATGTTAATCCAGCTTGACGGCATGGGTGATTTAAAAGCTTCGTTAGGTGAAAAGCAGGTAAAAAAGATTATACAAACCCTTCGTGACAGGGTGTTGAGGGTTATTCCCCACGGCTCTAAAATCTGTAATTACGACGACGAGCGGATTGCTATTTTTATGGACGAAGATATGGATAATATCGGTCTTGCAAACGTAGCAATGGTAACTATTAACGAATGTAACAAACCCGTAACGCTTATTACAAGAACAAAGCTTACTATAAACGTAAACGTCGGTTTGGCAAGTAATAACGAATTTAGCGGAGATGCAGTTTCGCTGTTGCAAAACGTTGAACTTGCAACGGCAAATTCAACAAAGGGTGGATTTAACAGGTTCGAGATTTATTCCGAAAGACTTGCGGAAACGCAGACGGCGGAGTATAAGCAGTATCAGGAAATTAAACAGGCTATTAAAAATCAGCAATTCACCTTGCATTATCAGCCTATCGTTGATTTAAATACAGGCAAAGTAATTGCATACGAAACGCTTGTACGTTGGCAACACCCCGATTTAGGCTTATTGTCACCCGATAAATTTATATCCATTATGGAGCAGACGGGCGATATAAATTGGATAGGCACTTGGGAGTTAGATCAAATGCTTAGAATGCAGACAAAGCACTATAAAGAACACCCCGAAGATAGCGACTTGGTGTTCTCTATAAACTTGTCGCCCAAACAGCTTATGTATCCCCACCTTGCCGAAGAATTCCGCAAGATATATAAGCGTTTTAAAATTCCTGCAAAGAATATTTGTATGGAAATAGTAGAGTTTGCAATGTTCGATAAATTGCCCGAAGTATCTTCAAATATATTAAAGCTTACGCAGTTGGGCTTTAAGATAGCCGTTGACGATTTCGGATTAGAAATGTCGTCTATAAAGCTGTTGGAAGATAGGGAGTTCGATTGGGTTAAATTGGACAAGAGCTTTATCGAACAGGCTCAGGACGACTTCCTTATCGGCGGACTTGTTGAAACACTTGCTAACTTTGCAGAGAAAAAGGGATTTGCGATTGTAGCAGAGGGAGTTGAAGACGACGTTATAGCAAATTACGTTAAGGGTCTTAAAATAGGTTACGGTCAAGGTTATCTATACGGCAAACCCCAACCCCCCGAAGTATATAAGCTGTAATATTATATAGTCTTTGCTCGTCTTACCTCGTCATTGCGCTCAGCACCTTTGGTGCTAACTGGCAATCCCAGAGTCCTCGTCTCACCCGTCATTGCGCTCAGCACCTTTGGTGCTAACTGGCAATCCCAAAGTCCTCGTCTTAGTCGTCATTGCGCCCCGTTGCTTGCAACGGCACGTATGTAGGGGCGTAAGACCCGTGGCAATCCCAAAGTCCTCGTCTTAGCCGTCATTGCGAGACGACTGTAAAGTCGGCGTGGCAATCCCAGAGTCTTAAGTGAAAAAATGTATTCATTCGTATATATATTATTTAATAAGCCGAACGGCGTTCTATATACAGGCGTTACATCTGACATAATTAAAAGAGTAAGCGAGCATAAGAATAAAAAATATGACGGCTTTACAAAAAAATATAACGTTGATAAATTGGCTTATTACGAAGTATTTGAGGACATAGAAAAAGCGATAGAGAGGGAGAAACAAATAAAAGCAGGGGCAAGAGCAAAGAAATTAGAACTTATAAATTCTATCAACCCGAATTGGCTTGATTTATATGATAGCTTAATATAATAATCTCACCCGTCTTAGTCGTCATTGCGCCCCGTTGCTTGCAACGGCACGTATGTAGGGTGTATCTTTGGCACCTCGTGGCAATCTTAGAGTTCTCGTCTTACCTCGTCATTGCGCTCAGCACCTTTGGTGCTAACTGGCAATCCCAAAGTCCTAAGCGATAAACAAGCAACAGTCCGCACATACCCAATGAGATTGCCACACACCTCATATAAATATTCGGTGTTCGCAATGACGTACTTATATCATTGTTGGTCACTTCCCGTCCTTGCCATTTGCCCTGTAGTGTGATAAATTATAACAATTTCCACCATGTAATTGTTTGTGCAATACAAAAAAATTTGTGTTAAATATAAATTTTTTTTACAATTGGTATTGACAAAACTTGAAATTTATAATATTATATTTATGGTAAAAATATGTAAATAGCAAACTGTCCGAAAGGGCAGGACGCAAAGCTTAAGAACCTAAAGGCTGAGTTAATGGTATTAGCCAATGGTTGTCAGTTGCCAAAGCTTGATACCGTTTTCGTACGGGGGAGTTTTGGCTTTTTTAATTTAAATGGTTTTGCGGTGTCATTTGTTTGGGTAGAGTGGCGTGAAGTGGACTAAAAGATTAAAATGGATAAAGCTTTCCAAAATAATAATTCCGATAGCCCTTGCAATCTCGCTTGTGTTTGCAGGCTTCGCCGTGTTTGCTACCGAGGCGGAAAACTTTGTTGTAAAGATTGGCGACGGCGGAGACGTATCTCTCGCACTTAGCTATAACGAAGATTTGTCGGACATGACAGACCATTTGGACGTACCTGTAAACGGTTATTTTAGGGACGTAACTTGGGACCCTATAAACCCAGGTGACGTCGGCTATGAAGATAGCTTGTATGACCCTGAAAAATTTGTAAAGAACTTGCCTGACGATATAGCTCAGCACGAAGGTGTTCACCCAGTGCGTGTGTTGGGCGACTTGTATTCATTCTTTTCGTTCAGCTTTTATTTGACAAATATTTCAACTAAGACGGTTGCAACTTCAATGTCAATCAATATCGACCAAATGATAGTTAGTAAAAATAAATATAATTATCATTTAGACGATGCTCTTAGAGTAATGCTAATAGAAGGTAAGCCCCTGCTTTCCGAAAAGTCGGGTTATTATCTCTATAAAAAGAGAGAGGCTTCTACTAAAAACGAAAGTGAACTTTTAAGTAAAATAGCATACAGCGATTACGTTGCAACACCCTTTGAAAGTTCAAGCTGTATAATGAGTTGGAATTACGATAACGGTAGGGAGATGATTTTGCAACCTAACGAATCAAGGCGTTTCACCATTGTTATGTGGCTTGAAGGGTGGGATAATGAGTGTGTTGACGAAATTTTACCCGAGTTCTTAAAAATGAGTATGACCTTTAATGCTCAATAAAATTTAGGCTTTTATAACGGGCAAAGCCCGCAAAAATAATTTAAATAATAAGGAGAAAATGTTTATGAAAGCAACAAAAAAAATAGTTGGCGCGGCTTGCGCATTGGTTGCGGCTGTTGCCCTGTCCGCAGGTTCAACCTTCGCCTGGTTCACAACTTCCGCAGAAGTAACTGCAACTGGTATGCATGTACAGGCAGTTGTACCTAGCTCACTTATGATTAACCCCTCACATGATGCTTGGAACGAATCTAATACAACTGCTGGGATTGCACTTAAGAGTAATCCGGCTTGGAGCTCTAAGGGTGTTAATTTTGAGACTGTTTCTGGTGCAAACAAATTAGCTGATGCTGTAACTATGGAATTAAGTACTAATAAGCTTGTGTTGTCTTCGTATGTTGGTACAGATTCTGGTACTGGTACAGCTACAGGTGATGCAATTTCCCGTGGTGAGATTACAATGGCTTCGTACTCAAGCTCTTATGTTGCATGTTTCCCCATAACGTTCTATCGTCAGACTAGTGATACAAATGAAATCGATTTGTATGCTCACGTTAATGCAAGACATGGCGAAACCGTTCCTAATACTGATAAAACGCTTCATTTCCTTCATGTTGGTTTCCTTGCAGAATCTTATGCAACCCAAGATGCAGAAACTCCTACATATACTTGGGCTTCTACATTTGAAGAAGAGGATAAGACAACAGCTGGTTGTGAGTTCTTAACTACAAGTGAAACTCCTGCGCCTAAATATGATACTGTTAAAATTGGTTCTCTTCAATACACTAAAGCAACAAAGGTTCTTATGGTCGTTTATTTCGAGGGTAACGATAAAGATTGTTACAACAATAATGCCCTTTCTGTACACGACATAGAACTTAGTGTTATTTTCAATTTTAGTAATGAAACACCTTCATATACCTAATTTGATAATATTTAATAGATATAAGTATTTAAATAATCACCGCCCCGATAATTCGGGGCGGTTACTTTTTGCCAAAAATTATAAAAAATTGATAGTTATTATAAAAAAAATGAGTATTTATTGATATTTTTTTGTATTGCCTATTGATTTACGCAAATTTGTATGTTAAAATAATATAGGTTAATTATCATAATTATAATAAAAGGTTAAAATTATGGCAGAAGATGTTAAAGAAACAAAAGAAAAATTTCAACTTTCCCCCAAGGCAAAAAAGATATTAAATATTGTTGTTGACGTTATTGTTGCAATAGTTCTCGTCTTTGCAGTTTTCCTTGCGGTGGTATCAATCAGTTCTAAGTCAAAGGGCTATGGTTCTTATACCGAAATTTTCGGTACAGCCTACGTTGCCGTTGCGTCCGATTCAATGGATGCCGACCCCCCTGCAGACCTTCCTGCAGGCAAGCTCTCTGGCTTTGCCAAGGGCGACTTAATCAAGATTAAAACCCTTAAGCAAAGTGAGGCAAGCAAGCTTGAAGTCGGCGACATTATAACCTTTAAGACTAATCAGATTTTAGAAGGTAAATACGTACTTAACACCCACCGTATCGTAGCAATAAATACGGGTTCGGAAGGTAATGCATCTTCCTACATAACCAAGGGCGACAACAATCTCGCAAACGATTCTGGTTTCGTTATGATATCCGACATTGTAGGCGTATATCAAGGCAAAGCCCCCGGAATAGGTCACGTATTCCTGTTTATGGGTTCTACTACAGGTTTCTTTGTATGTATCGTTCTGCCTACGTTGCTCATTGTCGTTTATTGTGCAGTTAACCTTGTGCTTGTAATTCGTAAGGAGAAAAAGGTTCAAACCGCCGAAGCCGAAGAAGCCTCCGCAAAAGAAAAAGAGGAAGAAAGGGAGCGTATCCGTCAAGAGCTTCTCGCCGAAATGCAAGCCCAATCGCAATCTCAGCCCGAACCCAAGTCAGAAGAAAAGGCAGAGGTAAAAGCAGAAGAAAAAGAAGAAACAAAGTCAGAGGAAAAGAAAGAGCAAAAAGAAGAAACAAAGCCCGAGCAAAAGGAAGAACCTAAGGAATAATTCTTTGTCTTCCCTATAGATAGGTAAGTAATCGTCCCGCCCCCTTGCCTTCCCTAAAGAATAGGGAAGGTGTCACGAAGTGACGGAAGAGTTTGAAGTTCTAAATAATCTTACCGCATTATAGTGACGAAAGGTTTAATATAAACCCCTCATCAGTCACAAAAATGTGACAGCTTCCCCCCAAGGAGGGAAGCCAAGTAGGAGTAACAGAACTTACCCCTTGCTTTACCTAAGGAATATGGAGAGAGTACGTAAACCGCAGGCACTTGCCTTCCCTATAGATAGGTAAGTAATCGTCCCGCCCCCTTGCCTTCCCTAAAGAATAGGGAAGGTGTCACGAAGTGACGGAAGAGTTTGATTATAGAACAGGTAAAGATTTAAATAGTGATTAGAAATAATAAATTAAAAACAATATCACAGAATTTACGCAATAATCAAACCAAAGAAGAAAGAAGGCTATGGTACTGTTTTTTACGTGATTTACCTGTTCAGTTTCATAGACAATATGTAATTGGAAATTATATAGTTGATTTTTGTTGTCCTACAAAGAAGATTATAATAGAGCTTGATGGTTCGCAACACTATGAAACGTTACACGAAAATAAGGATAAAATTAGGGATAATGATTTAAACGAATTGGGTTATATTGTTTTACGTTATTCCAACTATCTGTTACATAAGAAATTTAAAAGTGTGTGTGAAGATATTTATTCTCATTTAGGCTTGGATTGAATTTTAAATGATGTATATTTAATCATTACCCCTCATCAGTCACAAAATTGTGACAGCTTCCCCCCAAGGAGGGAAGCCAAGTAGGAGTATCCGCACTTACCCCTTGCTTTACCTAAGGAATATGGAGAGAGTACGTAAACCGCAGGCACTTGCCTTCCCTATAGATAGGTAAGTAATCGTCCCGCCCCCTTGCCTTCCCTAAAGAATAGGGAAGGTGTCACGAAGTGACGGAAGAGTTTGAAGTTCTAAATAATCTTACCGCATTATAGTGACGAAAGGTTTAATATAAACCCCTCATCAGTCACAAAAATGTGACAGCTTCCCCCCAAGGAGGGAAGCCAAGTAGGAGTATCCGCACTTACCCTTGCTACTATTAAGGACAGACAATGAGTACGAAGTCCGCACTTCAAATAACTTTCACCTCATTTAATAAAATAAACTAAAACTTTTGTATCTTCAAAAGGCAGGAATAAATGGCTCAATTTGCTAATTATTACGTCAACTTTTTATGGACGTGGTTAAAAAACGTTTGGTATTTTATAAGCGAATTCTTTATTCTCTTCTATAAGCTTTTTATAGGAGACGTAATAGGGTTTGAGCATAACGGCATTGAATCCGAGGGTTACATTATAACTCTCGGCAAAGCCATTTCGTCGTTTGACGTTTGGGGTTGGATATGCTTTATTATAATATCGCTTGCAAACATTGCTTTCCTGTTCTTCTTGTGTTATAGGTTAGTTCAGCTTCTCCGCCGTTACATCTTCTTCCGCGCAAAGGAAGTTGATAAAGATATGCTCTTAGAGCAGATTGCCCGTTTAAAGGAACAGGCAGACCAGCTCGTTAAGGAAAAGAGCAAGATTTTTGCACTTAAACTCGGGCGTTACGGTCAATTAGAAGGCGAAAACGAAGAGGGTAAGACCACTGAATCAACCGAAGAGGAAGAGGGGGAAAAGGATACAAGCAATCTTCGTTTTACAAAGCTTATCAATCTCGACGAAAAGTACGAGCGCAACCCTAACGTTGTCTATATGACAGACGACGATATGCTTACTCTACCGCAAATCGTAACTCGTTTCGTCAACTTTGCGGCGTCTCAGTTAAAGCTTTATTACACCGAAGAGACAATCAGAATTTTCTTTGCCGGTCTTGCAACCTCTAAGGTTATCATTCTCGAAGGTATATCCGGTACCGGTAAAACTTCATTACCGTATGCAATGGGTAAGTTCTTCAACAACGGTACTTCAATCATTTCCGTTCAGCCGTCCTGGCGTGACCGTGCAGACTTAGTCGGTTATTTCAATGAATTTACCAAAAAATTTAACGAAACTGACTTCTTGGCATCGTTATACGAAGTATCGTTGAGGGAAGATCCCAACTTTATCGTCCTCGACGAAATGAACCTTGCCCGTATTGAGTACTACTTTGCGGACTTCCTGTCCATAATGGAAATGCCTGACGTTGCCGAGTGGTTGATTGAGCTGATTGCGGCGCCTCGCGACGACGACCCCAAAAACGTTGTATATGGCAAATTCCTTGTTCCGCAGAACGTTTGGTTTATCGGCACTGCAAATAACGACGACTCGACCTTCACCATTACCGATAAGGTTTACGACCGTGCAGTAACTCTCGAACTCAACACCAAGGCTGACTACTTCGACGCGCCCTTGACGGAGAGCTATAATTGCTCTTACAGCTATCTCGATAGGTTGTTTGAAAAAGCTCATGCAAACTACAAGATTTCGGAAAACAGTTACGCTTTAATTAAAGAATTTGACGAGTTTATCCGTACTAAATTTAAAGTTAGCTTCGGTAACCGTATTATGAAGCAAATGAACTTGTTTGTTCCTGTTTATATGGCTTGCGGTGGTACTGAACTCGGCGGTATCGACTTCATAATTACTTCTAAAATTTTACGTAAGTTCAATGCGTTAAATCTTCCTTTCCTTCATAAGGAACTTAAAGAACTTATAGAATTCTTTAATACCAAATTCGGCAACGGCTTGATGCCTTTCTGCGTTGATTACGTTAACGAATTATTAAAAATGTCATAAAAAAATTTTGACACGATTATTAAGCCTGACCTTACGGGTTGGGCTATATTTTTAGGTGCTATATGGACAAGCAATTTTTAAGTGAGTTTATATCCAAAATCAACTGTGATGAAGAAAGCTTTTCGCGCTTCTTTTCGGCTCTTCGCGGTGGGGATAATTCGGTTTTCCATAACATAGTTTCTCAGTCCGTTGAATTGGACGACACTTGGATAATTATGATTGAAAATGGGTTAACTCCTATCGAACAAATTGTTCACCGTCCCCGTAAATTCATTGCTGAAAATAGCTTACTCTTGGATATCGAAAAGGTTAGGCGTACCAACACAAAGACGGTTAGGCACCTTACTACTCATTCGCAATACGTACAAAATTACGATAAGGATACGGGTGAGATTCGCCCTAAAAAATTGCTTACCGTAGAGATGGAAGAGGACATTGCCATTTACGAAAACCGTTTCGTCTGTGCGCTTATCAATAGACTTACGCGTTTTGTAGAACAGCGCAACCATGAGCTTAACGGTCAATATGAATCGTTCGAGCAGACTAACGTTAAAATTCAATCGAAATTTAACTATGGCGAAAGTGAATTTAATTGCAATATCGAACTAAAAGTAAACGAACCGCCTACAGACACTGAAAAAGATAAGCGCAATAGAGAGCTGTTTGACCGTGTGCAGAATATCAGGCGTAGGCTAAGCCTTTTGCAGACTACGGAATTTATGAAGATTCTTAACAAGGCTAAGCCCGTTCGTCCGCCCATTCAAAAGACAAACCTTTTAAACAAAAACGTTGACTACAACGCCTGCTATAAGCTTTGGCTGTTCCTGTCCTCGTACGATAGCCTTGGATACAGTATTATAGCCAAGGACAAATTCTTGCCTGTCGATGGCGATTATTACGACGATTTGACCGTTTTAACAAGTTTAAGCCTACAATCGCTTATAACCGACAAAATTTTAAAACGTGAAACTTACGACTCGATTGAATTTAACGAACCTCAGGAAAAGGACTTTAAGTTAGTTAAGAGTTTTACATATAAGCCTGATTTTGTCGATTCTGTTCAGCAGAGCGATTCGGAGACGATAAATGAATACTACTTCCGCAAGATGAAGGACGAGTTGATTTTAACTTGCGAGGAGGGGGATATTCCCGTCGAAAAGAGGCTTAACGTAAACTTTGTAAAGTTCTTCCGTTCGATTTCACGTATCAACGATGCGATGTTTAACGAGCTGATTGAAGAACAGGTTGAAGCTTCAGTCCCTGAAACGCAAAACAAGAAGAAGGTTTTGTCTGTTAAGGAACGCAAAAAGGAACAACTCAGGCGACAGAACGAGCTTATTCGTCGCCGTAAACTCTTCTTAAAGCTTAAATGGGAGGAGTTGGAGAAGGCTCAGCGAATGTGCGAACGCGCCGAAGCTAAGTATAATAAGCTTAAAGCGGACTATGATAAAGACTTGCTTGACGCTAAATCAAAGCGCGTCACAAAGGTTAAAATTAAAACTAAAAAGGACAAATAGATTTGACGGTAAATAAAACGGATAAAAAAGAAGAAAAGGGTGCGAAAAAGGTTTTTTCGATTATTTTGACAGTTTTAACCGTACTAATTTTTCTTTTAGCAACTTACATTTTAATAAACATTATTGTGTGCAGGGTGAAAAACAAACCTGTCAGCCTGTTCGGTACTTCGTTTGCAATCGTTCAAACAGGGTCTATGGAACCCGATATTAAGGTTGGCGACCTCATTGTGTTTCGTTCTGTCAAGTATAACAATATTAAAGTGGGGGACGTAATTGTCTTTACCGCAGACGAAAGTTTTGATACTTCTATGCGTGGGTGTACAATCGTTCACCAAGTCATTGGTATTACAGACGAGGGGTTGGTTACTAAGGGCGTTCATAATCTCAGTCAGGACGGAGGTTTCCGCGAAGCTAACGAGGTTCTCGGTCTTTGCGTTTATAATTCTGCCGGTTGGGGTGCCGTTTTCTCCTTTTTAAGCAAGTACGGTATTTTAATTTTAATTGCGGTAATCTCAATTCCTGTAATCACAAAGTTGATAATTAAAATTGTTAAGCTCTCTAAAGAGGGCGACGAAGGTGAAAAGCCAAAGGAAGTTGATGGTGAATCGGGCGCTGAAGATAATGCGGAAAATGAAGGGGAGTGTAATTCTAAAAAGGATAACGAATAAAGTTAAAAACAAATAATTACGGGTGCTATCTTATGATAGCACCCGATTCTTTTTGGCTCTTTGTCAAATGTTGTGGTGGAGATAAAAACTAAAAAGTAAATAAT
>JBJEVA010000073.1:0-16679 GCA_051884115.1 Candidatus Coproplasma sp.
GTCACATAAATGTGACAGCTTCACCCCCAAGGGGGGAAGCCGAGAGGGTTGGTCGTTTAAGACTCTGGGATTGCCTCGTCACTTTGTTCCTCGCAATGACGACTTACCACCACATTGGGGTAAGCCCTCTTCATAGATACGAGCAAGACAAGGAGCGCGAGGATAACCCGAAGGAGTTTACATAAATCGTAAATGACTGAGGGTTGCCACAGCGCGACACAGTATTGCGAAGTATATATGAAGAGAAGTAATTATTTAATGAGGACAGCCTTAATACGCTTAACGCCTGCCGACACATTCTCCTGCTTTGCTATCTTGAACGTGCCTAATAAGCCTGTGCGCTCTGCGTGGGGTCCGCCACAGATTTCTTTGGAGAAATCGCCGATTGTGTAGGTCTTTACGACTTCGCCGTACTTACTTTCGAACAAGCCCGTAAAGCCCTCTTCCTTAGCCTGCTCTATGGGCATCTCGCGCATAACTACGGGAATATCCTGTGCGATTACGTCGTTAATCATATCCTCGACAGCCTTAACCTCTTCGGGGGTAAGCTTACGCGAGAAGTTGAAGTCGAAACGAAGTCTTTCCTCGGTTATGTTAGAACCCTTTTGGCAGATATCGGGCGAGCATACCTTTTTGAGTGCGGAGTGGAGAAGGTGGGTTGCAGTGTGAAGACAAGTTGTTTCTTCCTTGTGGTCTGCAAGACCGCAAGCAAACTTCTGCTCGCTACCCGCCCTTGACTTTGCCTGATGTTCTGCAAAGCAAGCCTCGTACCCCTTAACGTCAACGGTAAGGTTCTTTTCGTTTGCCATTTCAACGGTTATTTCCACGGGGAAGCCGTATGTGTCGTAGAGGTGGAACGCCGTTACGCCGTCTATTACTCCGCCCTCGGGGAGGTTGGAAGCAACCTTTTCAAATTCCTTAATACCCTGCGCTAAGGTCTTTAAGAACTTAGCCTCTTCCTTGTTAAGCTCCTCTTCCACCTTTAAAGAGTTAGCAATAAGTTCGGGATAAACCTCTGCATACTTTTCGATAATAGTCTTAGAAATAAGGTTAAGTCCGCCCTGAGGAAGGGAAACGTTTCTTCCGTAGCGCACAGCCCTTCTTATAATTCTTCTTAAAATATACCCTTGGTCGGTGTTGGAGGGAACAATACCTTTAACGTCGCCGAGCATAAAGGTCGCCGTACGAACGTGGTCTAATATAACCCTGAACGCCTTAGTTGAAGCTTCGTCCTGACCGTATTTAACGCCCGTAAGCTCTTCAAGCTTTTCGATAGCCTTTTCAAAGATATCGGTTTCATATACGCTGTCCTTGCCGTTTAAGATGCAAAGCGTTCTCTCTAAGCCCATACCCGTATCGACGTTGCGCTGTTTAAGAGGTTCGTACTTACCCTCTTCGTTCTTGTTGTACTGCATAAATACGTCGTTCCAGATTTCAAGGAAAGTACCCTTGGGCGCTTCGTCGAATTGGTCGGAATTTAATTTATCTGCCTCCTCGTGGTTGCGGATAATGTGCATTTCGGTGTCGGGACCGCAAGGACCGGTCGTACCGGCAGGGCCCCACCAGTTACCGCTCTTGGGTAAGAAGTAGATATTCTGAGGAAGAATACCGCATTCCAACCACTTGTTTGCGCTCTCGGTGTCCTTAGGGCAGTCCTCGTCGCCTGCAAAGCAGGTGATTGCGATATCTTCAACGGGAATACCGAGGTACTTTTCGGAAGTTAAGAATTCGAAGGACCAGGGAATCATCTCCTCTTTGAAGTAATCGCCGAGCGACCAGTTGCCCAACATCTCGAAGAAAGTGCAGTGGGAGCTGTCGCCAACCTCGTCAATATCGCCCGTACGAACGCACTTCTGTACGTCGGTTAGGCGGTTGCCCGCAGGGTGCTTTTCGCCCAAAAGGTAAGGCACTAAGGGGTGCATACCTGCCGTAGTGAAAAGAACGGTAGGGTCGTTTTCGGGAATGAGCGACGCCGAAGGAATTACGGCGTGTCCCTTGCTTGCAAAGAAGTCAAGGTACATTTTTCTTAAACTTTCACTTGTAATCTTTTTCATATTTATATATTAACCTCTGTGTGTTTTTTATAATTATATATACCCAAGCAAGTCCCTCTGGAAAGATGCGAGTAGTTCAAGGCGCAGGAGTACCACCGCAGGGAGTTTACCAAAACGTAAATGACCAAGGTGGCACGGACTGCAACGCAGAAATACGACGCATATTTACAGAGAAGCAAATTACTTCTTTATAATCTCATAGCCCTCTTTACTATCCTTAACAGTATATCCAAGGCTATCAATCTCTGTGCGTAAGCTGTCTGCCTCCGCCCAATTCCTCTCCTTTTTAGCCTGCCATCTTCTTTCGGCAAGGGCTTTAACCTCTTCGGGAATTTCGTCTTTCGACTGAGCTTTTAAAGAAACCTCGTCTAAGTATGCTTTTGCGGACTTTTTGAATAAGCCTAAAAGCGAATAGGTCTTGCGAACCTGTTCTACGTCATCTGCGCACGTCGCGTCGCCTGCCGTAAGCTTTGCTGAAATCTTTTTGAATATGCCGAACAAATCGGAGAGCGCAAGGGCGGTGTTAAAATCGTCGTCCATACACTTATCGAAGCGTTCGTCAATTTCCTTATTGCCGACAGAACCCTTACCAAACTTTTCTTCCACCGCAAGAATTATCTTATAAAATTCGGTTAAATGCTTTTCGGCATCGGGGAAAAGGTTATCGGTAATGTTTATATCGTTGCGGTAGTTGGTTGAAAGCAGGGCAAACTTAATGGCTTCATTGGAGTACTTTTTAAGCAAGTCGGCAAGAAGTAAGCTGTTGCCCAAGGACTTGGACATCTTCTGTCCGTTGACCTTAATAAGCCCGTTGTGCGTCCAATATTTAACGAAGCGTTTGCCCGTCAAGCTCTCGGTCTGTGCGATTTCGTTTTCGTGGTGGGGGAAGATTAAATCCCTTCCGCCTCCGTGAATGTCTATCTGTTCGCCGAAAGCCGTCCTGTTCATTGCAGAACACTCGATATGCCAACCGGGGCGCCCTTTACCCCAAGGACTGTCCCAACTAATTTCACCCTCTTTAGCCGACTTCCAAAGCGCAAAATCGGCAGGGTTTCTCTTCTCTTCGCCGTTCTCGATTCTAACGCCGTCGAGCATATCCTCTACCGTTCTGTTGGAAAGACAGCCATAGCCTTTAAAGCTTGTAACGTCGAAATATACGTCTCCGCAGGGTACGGCGTAGGCATGTCCGCTTGCAATCAGTTTAGACACGAAGTCGATAATGTTTTCTATATTCTGCGTAGCTTTAAGCCAGAGAGTGGGGTCGTCTATGTCCATCTCCCTCATAACGCTGTCGATATTGTCTATCATCATCTCCGCATACTTATCGGCAGGGATTCCCGTCTCCTTGGACTTTGCGATGATTTTATCGTCAACGTCGGTATAGTTACGGGCATAGGTTACCGAATATCCTTTCTTTTCGAGATATTTGCGAATGATATCGTATATTAAAGCCTGAAAGCCGTGTCCTATATGCGCTTCGCCCGATACGGTTATACCGCAGGCGTACATCTTTACCTTTCCCTCTTCGAGGGGTACAAATTCTTCCTTAGTCCTCGTCAGAGTGTTGTATATTCTCATCTTTAACCTCGCTAATACTTGCTAACTTTTCCTCTAATGCGAACACCCTTTCGCGCAGAGCGCACAGCTCTTTTAACATCGGGTCTTCCTTTTCCTGATAGAGGTCAACGCCCTCTTTGCTACCCATTATACGCACGACGTGTCCGGGTACGCCCACCACCGTTGCGTGGGGAGGTACGTCCCTTAACACCACCGCGCCCGCACCGATTTTTGCATAGTCGCCAACCGTTATGTTGCCGAGTATTTTTGCGCCTGCGGATATTACGCAGTTTTCGCCCACCGTGGGGTGACGCTTCCCCGTCTCTTTGCCCGTACCGCCTAAGGTACAGCCCTGATAGAGTACGGTCCCCGTACCGACTTCAGCCGTTTCGCCTATGACCACTCCGTCGCCGTGGTCGATAAATACGCCGGGGGCAATCTTTGCGCCGGGGTGAATCTCGATGCCCGTAATTTTACGAGTGCGCTGAGAGACTATTCTCGCCCACAGCTTTAATCCGTGACGGTGCAAAAAGTTTGCAAACCTGTGCCTTCTTAAAGCTTTGACAGACGGATAGGTCAGCCATATTTCAAATTTACTTCTTGCGGCAGGGTCGTTACGCATTGCCGCTTCTATATCCATTTTTAACTTTTTAAACATAGTTCTTCTTAACGGCTTAAAGATATATTCTTCACGCCGTCCTCTCCTGATTATGTAGGAGTAAACGGAGCCGTTTAAATTTTAGAATTCATTTTAAACACGTCTTTGGACTGCCCCATTACGAAGATATGGTCGTCGGCTTTAAAGACGAAGTCGGGTTTGGGAGCAGGGTCGAGCTTGCCGTCCCTCTTGATTGCTATAATATTTATATTGTATTTTCTTCTTACGTCAAGTTCTATTATAGACTTGCCTTCCCACTGTCTTATTATGGGAACTTCGAAGATTGCATAACCGTCGGAAAGGGCTACGTAGTCGAAAATGTTGTTGCCGTTGTGCCTTATGGCAAGCTTATCCGCCGTTTCGCCATCGGCATAGATTATCTCGTCTGCGCCTATCTTTTTCAAAAGCTCGCACTGAATGTCGTCCCTTGCGCGTGACGCTACGTATTTTGCCCCTAATTTTTTAAGGTAAATGGTAGTAAGCAGAGAGGCTTCGAGGTTATCGCCCACCGTAATAAAACAGATATCGAAGGAGGGGATATCGAGGGTTGCAAGGACGTCTTCCCTTGTGTATTCGGCAATTCGCGCGTCGGCAAAACGGGAAGCAAGGGCGGAGATTCTGTCCTCCTTATTATCCATAATCATAACGTCATGCCCTAAGTCCTGCATCTTTTCCGCAAGATGACTTCCAAGCCTACCCATTCCGATAATTAAAACCGATTTCTTCATATTATATTAACCTTTAAAAAATTTTGTTAATTTATAAAAAAGTTTTGTTAACTTAGCCTATAATAATTTTTTCCGCTACTCTTGAAAGGGGTACAGGTTTTTTATCACCTGAGAATACGAAGATTAAAGTAAGTCCGCCTACCCTTCCGAAGAACATTAAAAGTATTATAATTAGCTTAGAAATTACGTGAAGCTGTGCCGTTATTCCCCTTGAAAGTCCTACCGTGCCTAACGCCGATATTACTTCAAAGACCGTATCTTCCAACGTAAAGCCGGAGTTGACCTCTATCGCGCTTATTATAATAACGCTTATGATTGCCGACATAATGTAAAGGCATATTACCGAGCTTGCATGTGCGCTCGCTTCGTTTTCAAAACGGCGTTTATACAAATGAATTTCGTCGTAGCGTTTTGCGTTGGCTATGAACGAGAGGAAGAATACCGCAAGCGTTACCGTCTTGATACCGCCTGCCGTAGAGCCGGGGCTTCCGCCTATGAACATAAACACCATAGTTAAGGCACTGCCCGCACTCGTCATAGAGGCGTAGTCGATATTGTTAAACCCTGCCGTCCTCGGCGTTACCGACAAAAACAGCGAAGCCAAAATTTTTGTGCCTACGCTTTGATTGCCGATAGTTGCAGGGTTATTCCATTCAAAAATGGCGAATAACACCCAACCGCCCAAAATCAGCGCCCCCGTAGTTGTAAGCACAAGCTTGGAGTGCAGAGAGTATTTTTTTAAATGAATGCCGTTACGGGCAACGTCGCCCCATACGAAAAAGCCTATTCCGCCGATTATAATTAAAAGTACGACGGTTATTATTACCAAGGGATTGCCTATAAATGGCATAAGCGAGGTATAACCCGTTATCGCGTCTGTTATCGCAAACCCTGCGTTACAGAAGGCGGAAATCGAGGTAAACACCGCTTCCCATATACCTAAGCCCCAACCGTATTTGGGAACGAAGGCAAAGCATAATATAAAGGCTCCCGTAAATTCCACTGCAAAAGTGCCGATAAGGATTGTCTTTAATAAACTCCTCACTCCGCCAAGGCTTACTCCGCCTGCCGACTGCAAGGCAAGCTTACGCTGAGAAAGGCTTGCCCTCTTCCTCGAAACCACGGTGAAGAGCGAGATTATGGTTATGAAACCCAGTCCGCCAATCTGAATCAGAATAAGTATTACCGCCTGTCCGAAGTACGACCAATGCACAAAGGTATCTTCGATAATAAGCCCCGTTACGCACGTTGCGCTCGTCGCGGTGAAAAAGGAGGTTAAAAAATCGACCTTTCCGCTACGCGTCGCAAAAGGCAGGCACAGTAGTGCCGTACCCACTATTATCATTATGAGAAAGCTTAACGCCACTATCGACGTCGCTGACATTCTTAACTTATGCGCCTTTTCCATAATCCGTATTATTATATAACTTTAACTAAAAAAAATCAAGTTATAATCGTTATCGAGTGTTTTTGCGGAAAAGCTGTTTATTTTTGTAAGTTTTTAACACTGTCAATGAAAATTTGTCAATTTCTCCCTTTATATCCTTGACTATTTAACATCGCTATGCTATAATGGCTGTGAATTTTAGGTAAAATTGTAAAATATTAACAAAGGAGCAAACGGTATGAAACGTGAAAGAATAGAAGAATTAGCCGAAATTTTGGATAAACGCGGTAAAATGACGCTTGAACAATTGGAAAAAGAATTCCCCAACGTATCGCAAATGACCTTAAGGCGCGACCTTTTTCAGCTCGAAGAAGAGGGCAGAATAATAAGAGTCCGTGGCGGAGCTATGTCCGTTAAGGAAGTACAAAAAGTTTCCGGCGAGGCATACACTAAAAAGACTACTATCAACACAGACGCAAAAATAGTAATAGCGCAGAAGGCGGCAACGCTTATCGACGAGGGAAGTTCAATCTTTTTAGACGGCGGTACTACCGCACTCTACCTTGCAAAGGAACTCCCCGATATCAATTGCAATATATTCACCAACGGTCTTGCAGTCGCAGTAGAGCTTGCACAGAAGAAGAACATTAACGTAATCGTGGTAGGCGGTCAGCTTATGAAGGAGAACCTCTCCACCTCCTCCCCTGCCGCAAGAGAGTATTTTGCGGCAAGCAACTTTGAACTTGCAATCGTTTCCGCTACGGCGTTCACCCCCGAAAACGGATTCTCGTGCAACAGCCAAACCGAGAGCGAACTGCTTAAAATGGCTTTCCAGAAAGCAAGACACGTATATATGATGCTTGACAGCTCTAAGATAGGTAAAATCAATCCCTACACCTTTGCGCACATCAGCGACATAGACGTATTGATTACCGACGACAAGTTCCCCAGAGAGTACAAAGCCCTCTTAGAACAGGAAAACGTTGTTGTAATGTAACGGCAAATTTTTAACGAGTTGTAATTATAAAAACAGCAAACCGCAGACCTCGGTCTGCGGTTTTAATTTTGTGGTGCGGTTGTAAATAATGTAAATTAAAGAATAAATATGGTGTTATTATTTAGAATATTCAAACTCTATCGGTTCGCACCTTAGTGCGAACCACTTTCCCTATTCTTTAGGGAAAGCAAGTTATGGTTGGTCGCTTAGGACTCTGGGATTGCCACAGCGACTTACAGTCGCTTCGCAATGACGGCTTACCGCACCCCAAGTAATTACGAAGTCACCGCCCAAGCAAGTCCCTCTGGAAAGAAACGAGCAGTTCAAGGCGTGTGAGCACCGCCGACAGGAGCTTACTAAAATCGTAAGTGACTGAGGCGGAGCGGAACACAACGCAGAAATGCGAAGTTTATTTACAGAGAACTCAATCCGACCACTTGTGCTTATCCAACACCCTATCCTTAATATCGTCGTAAAATTCAAAATACTTACGGCGGATATCTTCGGGAGTGTCGCTCTCTTCGATATAGCCTGCCAACTCGTCCAACTCCTCTATCGAAAAGTCGGAAAGGCAGAACTCGCCGTCAAAGGCAGACGCTATTTTCATTAAATCCCAATTGTTGGCTTTCATTACTTTTTATCCAAAATCTTTTTCCAGAACGGCATAACCGTAATACCGTCCAACGCAAGCGAAACGCCGAATACTATTATATGCAGTTCGCCGTACTTTGTGGAGTCGTACAAAAGAAGAAAGGCAATAGAAACTTCCACAATGCCCTTAATTATGTAATAGGAACAGCGCATACCCCTTGATATTCTTGCCAAGGCATGGTTAAAAGCCCTTGCACCTTCAAACAGACCGAGTATGCCCCAGATTATAATTACGAAGTTGTGTCCCCATTCAGGGAGAAGCAAAATCATAACGCTAAGCCCCATAACAATTACCGACCAAGCCGTTTTATTGGTATTGGTCTTTTTATATTCCTTGGTAATTATGGCTACGATAAACTGAACGATAGAGCCTAACAGCATCGCTCCGCCCACTACGTAGGATAGCACGTGTTCTATTTCGTGCGGGAATATTACGCAGGCAACGCCGGCAATCACATACAAAACTGCCATTATATAGGCAACAACCGACTCGTTGATTTTGAACCCTTCGTGTACCTTTTTTACGTTGGATTCTATGGACATCTGGTGAACGAGAACGTCGCCGTAAGTGCCTAAGCCGTCAACAGTTACCTCTTCCTCTTCCTCCAAATGCGTATCGCTATTCTGCATAGCGACCGTTACGTTATCCGTAACCTCGTTTGAAGAAACTTCAACGCCTACGGACATTACTTCCTGCGATTGTGCCGTAAAAGCCGTTTCGTTTAAAACTTCGTTAAGGCTTTCCGAGTTAAGGCTTTCCGACTTTGAAGTAGGCTCATTTGCTTTAACTTCCGCGTCCGACTCTTCTTGAATTTCGGGTACTTTACTATCTTTATCCCTCATACTTCCCCCTATGTTCTTTTATTATATCATGCAAACCAATCTTTGTCAATGGCGGTAAGAACTTGCAAATGTGTAAAATGGGTGATATAATTTAATAAAAGGCAGGGTATATGTATGGGTGTAAGGGCTGATAAAGCAAGAGAAATGTTTTTAAAAGGCTATAATTGCAGTCAAGCTGTTGTGGGGGCGTTCGCTGATTTGTTCGGATATGACCCCGTCACGGCTATGAAATTTGCCGAAGGTTTGGGCGGAGGAATGGGCAGAATGAGATTAACTTGCGGTGCCGTTTCGGCTATGGCTGTGCTTGCCTCTATGAAGTCGAGTTCGGGTCTCCCCGGCGATTTAAAGTTAAGGGGGGAGATTTACGCCGTAATTAGAGAGATGGCGGACGAATTCAAAGCAAACAACGGCTCTATTATCTGTGCCGAATTGTTGGGTTCGGCTCTTCCCAAGGACACCTCTTCTATGCCCGAAGAGCGCACCCCCGATTACTATAAACGCCGTCCCTGTGCGGACAAGATTTATCAATGCGCTCTGCTTGTCGAAAAGTATTTGTGCAATGATATTAAGGGGGATACCACCGTTTAAATTTGGGAACATCACCATTTATAATTTTATGCGAAGAGCCTACTGTTACATATTAGCTAAGGCATATTACGGCGTCAATTGGAAAACAGAGGCGCACCCGTCGGGTGCGCCTCTTAATTTTTAGTTGCAGATTTATAGCTTTGTAACGCCTTTTAGTTTTGATAATTTATGAACTGCTCTTTTTTGTGGAGATAGCTTAAAAGCTTATCACCCTCCAAATCAACGCCCGAAAATCTTACCGCAGAAATTGCCCTGTTTTCGTAGGTGGTGTAATAGTATGTTCCGCTCTCTGCGCTGTAACAGCAGGAATACAGGGTAATTTCATACCCCTCCCCCACCTTGCAACTGCCCATAGGCTGGGCTACGGACGAGAGCAGGTGAAAAAACTCGTTTACGCTCTCCCCCTCACCGCCATAATCGGGCGAATTGGCTTTAAAGAACGAGGCGCGCACAAAGCGCGACTGCGACGACAAATCGCCGGGAAGCCCCATTCCGCCCATACCCCTGCTGTAAGCCTGCAAATTTAGCTTTTGGGCAAAATTACTACTCGGCTGTTCGCAAGAGAGCGCCATATAGTTGTTGAGGTTGAAAACCTGCATATCGAAGGGCGGATTGTTGGTTAAAACCCCGACCTCGTTTTTATAGATTTTCATACCCTCTTTAACGCACTCCACGGTAATACAGTTGTGCCTGTCTGCAATGAGCCAATGAAGTTCGGCTACGGGCATATCAGGGCTGAACGCCCTGTCGGTTATAGAGATGGCTTTAAGAAGTTCTTCCGCCTCTTCTACGCTTTGGCAATGGCTTAGAATATAGGGAATAAACTCGAACTGAGCTACGTTGATTTTGCCTGCAATATCCTTGCCGTAACAGGCGTTACCCACGAAATTAAGCCCTGCCATACACAGCCCTTTTTCGTTCATTGCGTCATAGTACAGGGGGAATCTGTCGGTTAAGAGGGCGGTACCTATAATTGCGTAGTGGTTTAAAACCCTCTCTCCGCAACCGAAATTTAAGGGATATCTGCGGGGTGTTATAACCACGCTCTCCCCGTACGAACGCTCGTAATCAAGCGTTCTGCCAAAGTAAAATCCGTCTGTTTTTAAAGTAATCGCCGTACACATATATTTAAGTTATAAACAATATGTTGGAGAAATAAACAATTTTATACTAACAATCTAACAGTACTGTACACTAATACACATACAGCGGACGGCAATTATTGCCGTCCGCTGTTTAATTTAAATGTGTACTTTACTCATTAAACGCCTTTTATACGTTCAACCGCATATTCTTTGTTTATCTTATTCTGTGCAATTGCCAGAGTCACAAACTCAGCAAAAATATTTAAGAAAACGCATAACGAAGCGTTCAATCCAAGCCTTTTTGCGACTTTATAACCCCAATACAAACTGTATATATTCAAGGTAACAAGGCTAAGCGTATGACAGGTATCGGCGTTAGGCAGTTTGATTTCGGGACAAATCGTATTGCTTTCTTCAATAATACTCAATCTCCAATACAAATAGTAAACGCCTAAGGTTATAAAGCTTAAAAATATGCTTAGGGCTATATTTCTTTTCTTAGGTATGTTATCGGGAATTTCAGCATAAGTATTTATCTCGGTTTGACAGAGAATAAAATTTAAAAAACCAAGACCTATTATACATAAAAACAATTCCATCGCACCACTACGAAACTGCCTATACGTCTTTAAACCGAGTTTATAATGCCAATAATAACCGTATATTCCCAATGTAACAATCGAAAGCAATATAGCCTTACCACCAGACGCTGTGGCATGTTCAGGGCTTATCTTGTTACTATCTTCTGTCAGCGTATAGAACCAATATATTCCGTAAAAGCCAAGCGTGATAACGCAGAAAAGAATATTTAACCAAATAAATCTTTTTTTAATTTGCATAACTTCCCCCTAAAATTTACAAATTATTACTGTACAATAATTATATATGAGTAAACTCATATTGTCAATGAATTTACTCATATTTTGTTATAATTTTTATATGATAATAGCGCAAAGAATAAAAGAATTGCGATTAGAATGTAATATGACGCAAACAGAGCTATCCAAGTTGGTAGGCTGTACTCAATCAATGGTTGCCCGTTGGGAAAAGGAAGAATGTGAACCGACAGCTTCGGCAATTGTAATGCTTTCCAAGGCTTTAAATTGCAGTTGCGACTACTTGCTCGGCACTTCTAACGAGTAGTTTTATTCAAGAATAAATAATTAAGGTCGGCGCGAAATAATTCGTACCGACCTATTTTTTTTGCAGAACCGCTAGAAAAACGATGAGTTATCGCTCTTTCCTTTTTTAATCACAGCAAGCATAATCAGGAGTGACGTTACTCACCCTATTCACACAGTATTATCCTTCTTTACCTCTATTTCCCCTGCCCACTTGAATGCGAATTTGGCTACTATTACGGCTATTATTTCATTTATAATCGCCGATGCGACAATTGTACCCGACACAATAGACGCAAGCGACACATCAAACGAGGACAGCATTGTGGTAGCAATTCCCGTAAACACTAAGGATACCCCCGAATGAGGAAGAAGCGTAAAGCCGAGAAATTTCGTAACCGTAGGCTCTGCCTTAGTAACCTTTCCGCCTAAGTACGCTCCGCCGATTTTCCCTATTGCCCTCGATAAAATATATACGGCGGTAAATACGCCTGCCCCTGCAATCAGCCTGTAATCTAACGGCATACCGAGATTTACAATTACGACTACAAGAGATAAATTGAGAACAGGGCTATACATTTTCATACTCTCTTGCAACTCCTGTTCGGGTACAAGATTGGCAACGGTTGCGCTGAACGCCATTCCTATCAGCAGATAGTTTAGCGTAAACGAATGAAATACGAAGTAGTCAATAAGCAGTCCGCAAACCGCTGAGAGGACGAGAAAGAGTATTAAAAAGCAAAAACGAACAACCTTCTTTTTAACCGCCTTAATTATAACCGCCGTCAAAAAGCCAAAGGCAATTCCTATTACGAAAGGTAATAAAACCATACCGACAACGGCAAAAGGCGAAGTTCCTGCACCGCCGTGAGTTGCGCTTACTATTGAAATTACCGTGAAGAATACCACAACGCCGATAACGTCGTCGATAGCCGCAAGCGGAATGAGCGTTTTGGTGACAGGTCCGTTTGTGTGATATTCGTTGACTATGGATAAGGCAGGGGCAGGGGCGGTTGCTAGGGCAATACCGCCGAACACAAAGGCTAAATACACGGGTATTTTAGCAATGACAAACGCCACCGCAAAGGCAGAACTTACAAATAAAAAGGTTCCTATCGACTGTATAAAGGTAATGCCGATAATCTGCTTACCGGATTTTGCAATCTTTTTAAAGATTATCTCGCGACCAATCATTACGCCGGCAAAGCACTCGAAAAATTTAATTACAATCTTGTACCATACGGAATCTGTAATATCTGTGGTGACTATCCCCACAAGGTAAGGACCGAACACAATACCCGTGATTAACCAGCCTAAAATGGCAGGGAGTTTTAATTTTGAAATTAGTTTTCCGCAGATGAAAGCTACGCAAATAATTGCAAAAACGCGAAGAATGGCTATCACCATAATATATTTACCAACCTGTTTATAACTCCGTCGGGAGAAATTTTTTCATTACAGAGCTTTTCAAAAGAACCGTTTACAATGATTTGAAGAGACTCCCTTTGCTCTTTTGTAATATTGCCGTCCAAAGACGAAAGTATTATTCCAAAAAGATTATCGTTTTGCTGTGCGGTGTATGTGTATAAAGCCTCGTTTAATTTATATTTATTGAATATATCACGGCTCGTCATTGCCTTTGCGTCGAAATATATATTTAGCAGTTTTAAACGGGCTTCTGCGGTATGCTCCTTTGCCAAACTCTCTGCCTGAGAAATGATATCGGCGTAATACCTTTGATACAAGGCAAGGGCAAGGGCTTGCTTATTAGGAAAATATTTATAAACGGTTTTCTTTGAAATATTAAGCCTTTCCGCCAAGGTGTCGATAGAAAACTTCAAACCTTCCCTTCTTAGGCTTTCAATGGATTCAAGTATAATGCGTTCTCTCATTAGGAAACAAAATCTCGCTTTTTTGTTTCCATTATATATTATTAAGTTTTATATGTCAAAGTTCTTTTGCCTTGTTAATAAAAAAAATGTCTAGCGTAAACTAACGCCAGACCGAAAAGGGGTTTAGGTTACAAATAAACTGTTGATTTGATTTTTTTTATTTTCTATTTTTACCCTACTAATAAGACAATTAAAGACTCTCAGATAGAAATTCAAGTGCCTTTTGCTTTATTGTATATTTTCCGTTATTTCCTTTGGTTGGAAATAACGGAATTGAAATCAAGGCAAACTAAACCACTAAAAAACAGGCAAAGAGATAATCTTTTTCTCCTCGCCTGTTTTTATTTTTTTATGAATTTATTAGCGATAATTCAAAGTAAACATTTTTAATAAGTATTCCACTGTTGGCAGTATAACCATCTGGTACTGCTAATAAATAGATTTCTCCTTGTTTTATCGCCAGTTGCTTTGCCACTATTTCTATAGATGAAGAAAATTCTTTCCAATCTGCTGGAATGGTGCAAACATTATCACCAAAAGTTTCTTCCCCTATTTTTATTTGATATTGAAATTGTTTACCAGCTTGATTACCTTTTTCTTTACCTAAAAAATGCATTGTTAGGCGAATTTTATAGTTTGCATTCGATTTAATAAATGCCGCAAAGTATTTATCATTTGCCGTTAATTGATTATCGCTCTTTTTTAAACTCATTCCCGATTCTGAAAAATTATAGAATTTGCATACCGTTCTATATCCATAAACATATCCATAAATCAATTCAGGCTCTTCATTGTTATGAATGTATGAAGTATATACACGGCTTGTATCAATGTCTTCATAAACGGCATACAAAGTATGCGGATATGATGAACTCCAGTAATCATTCTTTACACTTTTACCTAAGTAGTCAAAATACATTTCACCGCTATCGTCCTGCGTATCGTAAAAACCAATAAGCACTTTACCCTGCGTATATATCGGGTTTAGTTTAGCTTTTTCGGCTGTATTAAAAACTACAGTTTCTTTATCATCATAGTAATTTATCGTCACCGTTACATCTGTATTAGGTTTTTTAAATAAGAAACAACCGCTAAATGAAATCAGCGATAAAGAAAATACAACACTTAAAGTAAAAATAATTATCTTTTTTATCATTAAATTACAATTTTGTTTCATAATATTCTCTCCTTATTTTAGTTTTTTTACAAAGAGGGCAAGTGTATTCACTAGAATGTGACGTATGCTTATATAATCCATCCGAAACCATCTGCCCCGGAATATGTGTGCGAGTAATACCTATTACTTTGGGAGCACCATACGGATTAGAAGCACTTCTGTATTCCGTTATAGATTCTTCATAGTACCCACTTTCATAGTGCTTATGCTCATGAACACTGCTATAGGTTGACCCACTGCCAAAAATTAAAATATTTAATTTATTACAGTGCCTACAAGAAAAGAAATTTACCTTCTTTAAGTGCCTAATCATTATTATCAAACCATTCAGTGAAATGCTACCTACCAAAGCAGAAAAATATAATTCGTTAATTATTTGCTTTTCCGTGTAGATTGTGCTACCCGAATAATCCACAAAATAACCGAATCTATATGCCGATAATGCAAAAAAAACAAAACAGCAAATTATTATTAACCAATAGATAGTAACTAGCAGTCGCCTCTTTTTGATTCCGTAATTCTCAACTTTATATTTTGTTATAAAATAAGATATAACTATTGTTATATCAAGTAAAATGCATTCAGTAATTACAATAAAGGCTACATTTCTAAATAGAAAAATATTTATAAAATACGGAAAAAACACTAAAATTCCGCTTATAAAACTAGCTATTAACAGTTTAGATATGAACTTTAGAAAAGGTTTTAATGGAAATTGATTTTCTTTATCTATAAGCTTCTTTTTAAACTCCTCTTTTAAATCATTACTCAATTTACAGTACGCAGAAAACTCTTCATTAGATAAAAAACTAAATCTATGTCTCTCTAATCCCCACATACTATAATATACATTTCTCTCATTCTCTGGCAATTTTGACACATCAACCATCAACTTATCCCCCTTATTTGTGTATAAAATCAAAAATTTTACCAATAATAAAGTTCTTATTATTTAGCATGATAATGAAGGCGTGTTATAAATAATAAATTTATTTATATTAGAAATTCTATCACACCATTTGGTGTATGTCAAGATATATTACACCAGTTGGTGTAATATGTTTACATATAAGGGTTATTTATGTACCAAAAAGAGTTTGCGAATAAACTTAAAGAACTTATCGGAAATGAAAGCGTATCGTCTATCGCTAAAAAAATCGGCATACCGCAACAAACGCTTAGCCGATATTTGTTATGCCAGCGTGAAATTGGATTAGAAAATCTCTGTAAGATTGCTGATTATTTTAACGAGAGTTTAGACTATCTAACAGGAAGAAGAGAATACTAATTATATATACTACAAAAAAATAAACACACCGTTTAGGTGTGTTTACTTTTTTGAAATCCGGCAACTTTCTTCTCAAACGGCGTAAGGGCAACGCCGTTTTCGGTCAACGTTCGCACGGGCATATGTGCTCACTCATCTCGGCGACCAAAATATGCGGAGCAACGCATATTTTGAGAATTGTCGCCTCGACCTCCCAACACGTGATGTGTAAGTACTTTCGACGTAAACGAGCTTAACAAAAAGTAAAGCCGTAACTTACCTTCTCACCTTTATCTTTCCCTTTCGGTACGGCTTACTCACAGAAGTTAAGCTCTACCCAAACATTAGCAGACACCACGTGTCGATAGGGATTACTAAATCACAAAAAAATAAACAGCCAACAAACGTTGACTGTTCATTTTTTGAAATCCGGCAACTTCATATCCTCCCAACACGTGATGTGTAAGTACTTTCTGCGTAAACGAGCTTAACTTCTGTGTTCGGAATGGGAACAGGTGGATCCTCGTTGCTATCGTCACCGGAATGGCTATATAAACGGCTTTCGCCGAAGATATACAATTGCTTTAAATGTTTCCCCACTTAAAGCATACGTTTTATCAGCTTTCGTCGAAGCGAAAACTGACAACTGCACAGAGTTTAAAAAACTTATACTT
>JBJEVA010000074.1:0-3644 GCA_051884115.1 Candidatus Coproplasma sp.
GTTACGATAACTTTTCGTTTACTTTAGTCCAGGATTAAATTTAAAAATCACAGGGCGGAGGGCATAAGCTCTCCGCCCTTCGCCTATCACGTCATTGCGCTCAGCACCTTTGGTGCTAACTGGCAATCCCAGAGTACGAAGTCCGAGCTTCTAATTATAATCAATTCATATCTTGCTTTCCCTAAAGAATAGGAGTTAATTGCGGTAAGCAGACCAGCCCTCTTGCCTTCCCTAAAGAATAGGGAAGGTGTCACGAAGTGACGGAAGAGTTTGAATATAAAATGGTCCAGCAAGTCGCCGTTGTCCGTTTATCACGTCATTGCGAGACACGAAGTGGCGTGGCAATCCCAGAGTACGAAGTCTGTTTTTCGTTTGATTAGTGAATAGTAAGTCAAACGTTCAAGCAGTTAAGATACAAAGTCAAGGCATTGCCTTGTTTGATTAGTGAATAGTAAGTCAAACGTTCAAGCAGTTAAGATACAAAGTCAAGGCATTGCCTTGTTTGATTAGTGAATAGTAAGTCAAACGTTCAAGCAGTTAAGATACTGCGGAGTGGTCGCACCACCGTGGCAATCCCAGAGTACGAAGTTCGAGCTTCTAAATAATAACCACATAATAACCACTTCACGCCATTGTTTTGCTGTTGGTTTTTTTAAACGCTTTACCAAAATTTATTTAATTGTAACAAGTTGACATTTTATGATTCAAGACATTATTATATAAAATATAGAATTAAAAAATATAAATCAGTTGACTTTTTTAGCAATAAATAAGATAATATTTTATATCAATCTTCAATATGATAAAAATAAAGTTTAATTGAAAGGATGTTTTACTTATGGAGAATAACGAAAACGGAGAGAAGACGATAAACTTAGGTTCCATATTCAAATATTTGTGGAAGAATATTATACTTTTCTCCGCAGTTTTTGTCGGTGTGCTTGTAATAGGTCTGGTTTATGTTTTTGCGATAGTTAAGCCCACTTACAAGTCTTCGGCGACGTTTGTTGTAGCTGTAAGACAGGAAAGCGACAATTCAAACTCAACAAACAACAACATAGACTACGTCAACTCATTCCGTATTATCGAAACGGTAGCAAATCTTGTAACCGAAGATATAGTGCTTGGCGAAGTTGCAAAAGATAACGGCATGAGCAAGGGCGCGTTGGCTGGAATGACCACGGTTTCTTACGGTGAGATGAACTATCTCATTTCGGTAAGCGTTGAGCATGAAGATAAGGAAAAGTCAAAGGACCTCGCAAACGCATTGGTTAGTAAGCTTCTTTGGGTTACGTCAAGCACAGAGGGTCTTGAATTCCTCAGCGGAACGGTAACGCAGACTTCCGAAGCCGATTTGGGTACCTATGCAAGCCCTAACAAGACGATGGGTGCGCTTGTCTCCATTGTGGCAGGCGTAGGCGTCGCTTGCGTAGTAGTTGCAATAAAATATTTTGCTTCTAAGAAATTTAGAAACAGAGAGGAAATAGAAGAACGTCTTTCCGGTAGGGTTTTGGGTTACTTCCCCAATAATAAAGAAAAGGAAAAGCAGTCCAAAGGTAAGAAAGAAGTTTATGTCGGTGAAAAGGCAGAGCTTGTTAAAAGCAATATTAAGAACTACGAACCTTACAACGCATTGCTCAACAATATAAAGTATTCAAATATAGAAAACCCTGTAAAGGCAATAATGCTCACTTCTTCCAACGAGGACGAGATGAAGAGTACGATTGCCTGCAATCTCTCTGCATGTATAGCGTATAACGGACAAAAGGTCGTTATACTTGACTTAGATATGCGTAAACCTGTCGTTCATAAGGTGTTTAAGGTGTCCTGTGAGAACGGTATCGTCGAATTACTTAACAGCGAATGCGAGCTTTCCGACGTAATTAAACATACCGAATACGGCGTTGATATCATTACGTCAGGCAAAAAGATTCTCAATCCTATGGCGGTAATAGGTCATAAGTCTTTACCCGAACTCATCAAAAAGCTTAAAGAAATGTACGATTACGTCATTATCGACACACCTCCCGTTTTGGCTTGTACCGATGCTGTTGCGCTTGCACCTTTGTGCGACGGTGTGTTGTTTAACGTAGCAATGTTGGACGTTAAGAAGAAGATGGCGGAAGATGCCATTAACGCTCTTAGAGCAGGCGGTGCAAACGTTATCGGCTTAAACGTAACCAAGGGTACGGAAACAAAGATAGACAGCGGATATTATTACAGCAATAACTATTACAACAATTATTACACTAAGTCTGAAACGGTTGCCGAGGTGGCTGTAACTGACGAGAGCAAATCTTAATATGATTGATATTCATAGCCACATATTGCCGGGTGTCGATGACGGGGCAGACAGTTTAGAAACTTCCCGTAAATTACTTTTACAGTACGCCTCGCAGGGTGTTGACTGCGTCATATGTACGTCCCATCAAAATAAAATGTTACTTCGCACCGATATTCTTCGGTGCGAATTTAATAAATTTTTGCAAGAGGTATCGGATATCCCCGTCCGTCTATATTTGGGAGCGGAAATTTTGTATTATACGGGGATGGTTAAGGATTTGCAAGAGGGGAAGCTCCTCACTTTGGGCGGTTCAAAATACGTCCTTATAGAGTTCCCCGTTCACTGTAATGCAGGCGATATATGCGATGCCGTATATGAGCTTGTAATTGCAAAATACGTTCCCATTATTGCCCATATAGAAAGGTACGTAAACCTTACCAAACAAGATTATTTAAAAATTAAAAACGAGGGTGCGCTTATTCAAATAAACGCTAACTCTGTAAAAGGCAAATATACGGCAAAGGTCGCTAAATATCTTTTGAAGAAAGGACTCGTTGATTTTATTTCTTCCGACTGTCACGACGTAAAATTCCGCAACGCAGACTTTACCTTGATAAAGGAATATGTAAGAAAGAAGTTCCCCAAACAGTACGATAAATTATTTAACAGAACGGAACTTCAATAAAAATTGAATCCTGCATTTTTGATGACAACTAAGAAAAAAACTTTATAAACGGAAAATAATATTCAAACCGTAGAATTAACTCTCTACGGTTTTTATTATATAATCAAATATAGGCACGCCGTTATTTTGCAAGACAAATATTCATAATACGACAAAAGCTCGCATATAATTCTCCCATAGAGGGAAATTTTATGTGGGATATTCATATGCGCATACTTGCAGAAGCAGAATATATAGTAAAGACAAACTCCACGGTCAGAGCAACCGCCAATCACTTCAAAATCAGCAAATCAACCGTACATACGGAAGTTACAAAACCGAACGGTTCATCTGGATAATAGCATAATGTATAGAAAAATGTGGCAAACTCCCTCGTTTGACCACTTTTTTCATTTCAAAAACATTAGTCGGTTGTAACGGAACGCCAAATCTAAAAAGTTAAAATTAGCAATAATGTGACAAAATAATTTTGAAAGTACTTTTACAATAAATATTTAAATGTCGGTGTAAATATCGGAGAAAGTGTCGGTGTAAATGACACTGCAAATGGTATTGTAAATGAAACTGTAATAATGATTTGGCTAAGAGACGTATTTAGTAAAATAGATAATGGAAGTAGTGGTGAATTGTCAAACTAAGTGCAACACTTGGATAAAAAAGAATCAAACAAATCTT
>JBJEVA010000075.1:0-3642 GCA_051884115.1 Candidatus Coproplasma sp.
GTACGCCTGCGCCTTTGCCAAGGCTGTTGCCCTCTTCGTCTTTCTTAAAGCTCCACCCTTTCTCTTCTATCTGACGGAAGGTTGCCCAACGATGGTCGCCGTAGCCTTTTGCCATTGCCACGAGAGTAAGGCAGAAATTATTTACGCCTCTGTACTGCTTTTTCGTAATAGCGGATTCAGGCATTCTCGGCATTTGCCAACCTGCTCGCCATAAACCTGCGCCCTCGTCAAGATTCTTCATTACTTCGTCTACGATAAACTTGTACTCAGGCGAAAGTTTTTCATAAGCGAGATTTTTTATCTTCTTTTCCAAAGCGCACTTTCACCTCCTCTTCCATAATCGGCTCGCCTAATTCCTCAGGCGTTTCCGTATCGTATAAATCGTCAAACTCGTAACCGTAAGGTACGAACAGTTCGATAGGGGTATCTCGTATATTCTTTTTCTTCATTTTTCCTCCATAAAATTATGTTTATTGTTGTATCTGGTAATAACTTAAAAGTTATTGACATATAATAATTTATATGCTATAATGTACTTGAACTAAAATAAGGAGTAAGTCCAAATGCCTGTAATTTCAAGATTCTACGGTATGATTGTTAAAATGTTTTTCCTTGCGTCCGAACATAACCCTCCGCACATTCACGTCGTTTATGGGGAATATGTCGGAATAATCGATATACGTAATTCAGAAATGCTACAAGGTGATTTACCACCCAAGGCATTAAAAATCGCCCAAGAATGGACTACTATCAACCGTGAGGAACTGCTGAATATGTGGGAGACACAGAATATTCATTCTTTGCCTCCTATCGAATAAACTACAAGGGGGTATAATTTAATGTTCGTCAAAATAACGTCTGTCGCACCTTTACCCGACTATGTTTTACTTGTCGGATTTTCAACGGGTGAATATAAACAATTTGACCTTAAACCTTTAATTGAAAAGTATGCACCGTTCAAAATGCTCACACAGATAAACGGTCTGTATGAACAGGTAAGAATCGACGTCGGCGGTTATGGTCTCGTTTGGAACGATGACCTTGACGTTTCTGCCGATGGTCTCTATGAACAAGGCGTAGAATGTCAACCGCCCGAAAACATTGAAAGCTATAAACATCAACTCATTGAGCAACTTGTTCAGGTCAGGAAAAATGCTGGATTGTCTCAAAAACAACTTGAAATTATTTCAGGTGTTGCACAACCCTGCATCGCCCGTATGGAAACAGGCAATACCGACCCTAAACTAACAACTCTCCTCAAAATGTTAGAACCGTTAGGTTTGACGCTTTCGATTACACGCATTTGAATTATTTAGCGGCTATCGGCTATCAACCGATAGCCGCTTTTTTATTACCTCTTACTGTTTCCCGAAGTGTTTACGGGCGGCTTGGGTTTATAGGTATTCTGTGAGTTCTGATGAAATCGTCCGTTCACATCCCTTATTGCCTTGATTGCCGTTCCCTCGTAATAATCGGGAGACTTTTCAGGGCGGAAGAGACCGCTTGTAGCAAAGATGCGAAGCATCTGTTCCTTATCCCCATTGCACCAATAAGCAAGACGGTTCATAAGCGACATATCGCTGTTGGAATGGTTGTTAAACAAGTCCTGTCCGTTATACAGAGATTTGAACGTTTCTCCGTGCTTTTTGTCTGCACAGGCTTTTTCTACTACGTCTCTATCCGACATTTTAGAAAGTCCTTCAACGCCTGCGCCCTTACCACTCCAAGGCGAACGCTTTTCACATTTCCTTGTAATAAGCTCTTTCATTTTGTCGCTGTCAAAGGACTCAAAGCGAATATCAGTAACATTGTCGCCCGTCATAGCAATGAAGTGCGACTTCTGATAGAACTCAAAATCGCCGTCCTTTGAGAAAGCACGAACGTCCATACCCTCAGTCTTACCAAAGATATGCAATCCCTTACCGCTGACCGACGTTTCCACATATGTCTTACCGCATTTCGACAGCACCTCTTTTGCGAGCTCAGAATAATTACCGTCCTCGTCGATACAATGGTCAAGGTCAATGCAAGCAATGCCGTCCTTGCCGTCGAGCGCATACGCAAGCGTTATGCCGCCGTTACTTCTCGCATACTCACAAGCCGTTTCATAGTCCGTCCACGTTTCGGGGTTGTCGCTCTCGGCAAACTTCCCCGTATGTACGTTAATCAGGTATTTATTAGGTCTGCCCTTTTCAGGGTTGTCTGAAACCCTTACAATTACCCAATTAGGCTTATCTTTCATCTCCTGCGGAATCTTCTCGTCAAGCACTTTCTTCCTTTCGGAGAACTTGTCCGACTTTGTCTCGCTCGGCTTTTGATAGGTCTCTGTCTTTTTGCCACTCACCTCTGCGATAAACTCGTCAACCGACAACTCATATTCTCCTCCGTCCTTATTGTTTTTAAGGCGGATAGTAAAGTTTTCGGGCAAGCTGAGCTTGAAATCTCCCTTCCTCGTTTCTTCCATAAGGTTTTTGGGGAAGTAGTAAACGTAGCCGCTGTACTTGCCGTCGGGCATACGCATAAGATTGCTCTTTTCGTAATCCTTAATGAACATATTGGCAGGAACATATACGTTTTTCCAACCGCCGTCGTTCTTCTGCTCCTCGACCTTTGTTTCCTGCGTCTTTGAAACTGTAAGTTCGACTTTCTTACCGTCGTAAATATCTTTCAGCTCTTTTGCCGTTGCTGTCATTTCTTCGGTTCTTTCCTTATTTTTTAAGGTGACGATAATATCTTCGGGCAAGGATACTTTCATATATCCGTCCTCACGGGTTTTGTCCTCTTCGATAAAGGAATTGGGAACGTAATAGCCGTACCCTGCGTACTGCTTATCATCGGGAATACTTATCAAAGACGACTTTTCATACGTTCCCTTGATGTTGTCTCCCGGAATGCTTATAGACAGGCGTTCCTTGGGTTCTTCCCTTACATAGTCCTTATCGGAAGTACCGTTTACAATCTCCTTGAATTCCTGCGCCGAGAGTTCCACTTCGTCGTCGCCCTTATGCAAAATAACGTATTCGTTATCCCTCAATAAGAGTTCGTAACAGAGTTCCGAACTATCTGACTGCAAATCTACAAGCTGACTGCTCTCCTTTACACGGCTCTTGTATACGTTGTAGGTGTAGCCACGGTATTCGCTACCGTTGGGCATCTTCATAAATAAATGCTTTTCCTGCTCGGAAAGGCAAGCGTTGTGAGAAACCTTGACGGTTACCCATTTGTTTTTGTTTTCGTTTTCAGGCAAAATATTTTCCTCCTTTTCTTTATTTTCTTGTTCTGATATTTCTGCCATATACTTATCCCATTCTTCCGAATAGGTTTTGTAGTCCTCGCCTCCGACCGTATTTAAGAACTCCTCGTTAAACTGCCATAAAGGATACGTTCCATATCCGCTTTGGTGTTCAAGTCCTGTATCGACCGCTATTCCCTGTTTAAGCAACTGCTTGGCAAAAGGACAGTTATTGACGTCTACATAGGCACAGTTCTTCTGCCCGATAAACTCACCGAACGAAGTCGTAAGTCTTGCATAGGGTTCGCCCGTTTCGTCCCAAAGCTGAATTGCCAAACCGTGCATATCCTTGTTTTCCAAAGGCTCTTTCACGTTGTACAACTCAACCGTAGCCCTGACAGTTTCCTTGC
>JBJEVA010000076.1:0-16514 GCA_051884115.1 Candidatus Coproplasma sp.
CTCGCCTTCCTTGTCTTGCTCGCATCTATGAAGAGGGAGTAGCATGGGGCGTATCACTGTTTGATTAGTGAATTGTAAGTTAAGTGGTAAAGCAATTAAGATACTCCGCCGTGGTCGCACCACCGTGGCAATCTCATTGAGTATGGTCGGAATATTTCAGATTATCTACACCACATAAAAATCAACTACAACAAACAAAAAATCTATTAAAAGAGAATTAACATATGGTAAATTTAGAGTTATACAGAGTGTTCTATACTGTTGCAAAATGCGGTTCTTTAACAAAGGCCGCGGAAGAGCTTTTCATCTCTCAACCGGCGGTATCGCAGGCTATCAAGCAACTTGAAAACCAGCTCGGCGCACCCCTTTTCAACCGTACGCACAGGGGTATGGAGCTGTCATTGCAGGGCGGTAAGCTGATTTTTAAACAGGTAGAAGAGGCGTTACAGCTCTTGGACGACGCCGAACACAAGATAGGCGAGTTGCAGACAACGGCGACAGGCACTATAAGAATAGCCGCAACCGACGCAATTTTCTCTCATCTTCTTGCAGATAAAATTGTCAAATACAATACTAAATTCCCCGGCGTTAAGATTGACTTAATCACGGGTACCACACCCGAAACTTTAGAACAATTAAAGGATAATAAGTGCGACGTAGCATTTGTTAATATGCCCGTAGAAGATAAGGACGTAAATTTAACGGGAACGGTTGCGCATTTAACCGACGTGTTCGTTGCAGGCAAGAAGTACGAAAAGCTTAAAGATACAGAAATCAAGCTTGCCGACTTACAGGAATTTCCACTTTTAATGATAGAGAGCAATACAATAGCCCGTAAATCTCTCTCGCTCTACACCCAAACCTTGGGGCTTCAGCTTCACCCCGATATAGAGGTAGAGAATTGGGACCTTATGATAAAGTTCGCCATAAACGGTATGGGCATAGGCTGTGTTCCCAAGGAATACGCCCAGCCCTATATCGATAGCGGAGAGCTGTTTGTAGTAAACGTAACCCCCTGCCTTCCCGTAAGGGGCGTAGGTATGGCTCTGCCCAAAAACGTCTCCTTGCAGTATGCTTTAAAAGAATTTATCGCAATGTTCAAATAATTAAATATCTCATATAAAAAGTTATGTGCTTACAAAAATAGCGCAGTTTCCATAAAGATTTTTTATATAACGCAAAAGACTGACGAAAATTTTCGTTAGTCTTTTTCTTTTGGCTCACAAAACACAAGACTTTATTTTAAAAGTATAGTGCGCTACAATTAAAAACGCGCACCATCAAATTTTTTATATAAATTGATAATAGTTTTATTTCTTTTTACAGCATAGTTATATGCAATTTTTGTGCCACTATTACGTTTAGATTGCAATAATGCGTTGTGGTCAGATTGTCGGCTTAACTGAGGAACGTAGTTTTCATTATAATAAAACACACAATACGCAGAAGAATCAATCATCTCATAGTTTCGCTCTACATAAGAATATTTACCCGCATTTTTTAATTTAGGTGGAAAATATATTTCTTCATAAGATTCAAGTAAATATTTTTCATAACATTTATCTATATATTGGTGAGCAGACCTAACATACACTCTTTTTATTAAAGGATACGTTGCTTTAAGTGCTGTAACAGTTTCCCAGGACAAGTCGTCAAATTCACTCATACTACCAAAAAGAAAAGTTGTAGCCCCCTTATTGATAAGGTCAATTATTGTTTGTTTTAGTAAAGATATAAGCTCTTCGTCTTTTCGTATAGTTCTATGTCCAATAAAGCAAACTTTCATATTTTTGTTCTTATATTCGTGGAATTCCACAAAGAATATATCATATAAGATGAAACAAAGTCAATTTCGTGGAACTCCACGAGATAAGAAATTTAAGAATTCATATAATATTTTCGTGGAATAACGATACGAAGTTCCACGAAGGTGGCTATATGAACATAAATGATGCAATCGTTAAGAGGATTGAAGAAATTTGTAAAGAAAAAAATATCAATGTATGCGAAGCAACGTTAAATGGTGGAAAATCGCCGTCTGCGATATATGATTTGATTAAAGGAAGAACTAAATGCTCTAAGGTCTCTACGATAAAAGCCTTTTGTCAAGGTGCAGGGATAACTTTATCAGAGTTTTTTAATAAAGACTATTTTAATGAATTTGAAGAATAAGCGATATAGATAAAAAACCACGGGGACAACCCGTGGTTTTTATTTATGTGTTTAGAAATATAAATTAAATAATAGAAAAATCCCTATGGGAAGAACAGTAAGAGTAAAGCCCAATTTTTTAGTAAAACAACGTTAGTTAAGGCATATATGCCAACTAATTTATTTTTTAGCAGTTTTTAAAATCGTTAAATATCCAACACGTCGGTCATATCGTACAGTCCTGCAGGTTTGCCGACAATCCATTTACCGGCAGTAATCGCACCGCTCGCAAACACCTTTTTGCTCCTCGCCGAGTGGGAAAGGGTTACAATTTCGTCTTCACCGCAGAAGAGTACTTCGTGTTCGCCTACAATGGTTCCGCCACGCACTGCGTGAATACCAATCTCGTCACCGCGTATTCCGCAGATGCCCTCGCGACCGTTCAAATATTTCTTCTCATTGCCAAACGCAGAGTTTGCGCTGTCGGCAAGCATAAGCGCGGTACCGCTGGGTGCGTCAACCTTTTTGGAGTGATGTTTTTCAACAATCTCTATGTCGAACTTTTCGCCTAAGGTTTCGGAAGCTTCTTTGACGAGCTTGCATAAAAGGTTTACGCCGAGGGAGAAGTTAGCCGTCCTGAATACCGCAGTTTTTGTAGAAGCCGATTTAATATCTTTAAGCTGTTGCTCGCTAAACCCCGTAGAACCTATAACGACGGGAACGCAATTTACCGTAGCGTATTCCAGCTCTTCGGCAAGCGCCATAGGGGAGGAGAAGTCGATAATGACGTCAGGCTTTTCTTCCAAAAGTTTAAAGGAGGCTACCGTCCTAACCATAGGGCTGACGCCTTTGGGGTCAATGCCGTAAATAGCAACCGCCTCGTCGTCGTTTTCTAAAAGCTCTAAAATGTTTGCGCCCATCTTTCCGCATGCACCGCAGACTGCAACCTTTATCATAACCTTTTAATCCCCGCCTTTAAAATACATTCGTCCATAAACTGCTTGTGTGCGTCTTCTAATTCGGTCAAAGGCGCTCTGGGAATTCCTGCGTCAAGCCCTATTGCAGAGCAACCGTATTTAACGGGAATGGGGTTAACTTCGGTAAAGCAGGCGTCGATTAAGGGTAAAAGCTTATCCTGAAGGGCGTTTGCTTCTTTAAGCTTAGCTTCCTTAACAAGCGTATAAACTTCCTTAACTTCCTTGGGCGCGATGTTGGAAGCAACAGAGATAAGTCCCGTTCCGCCTATTGCAAGAATAGGGAGGTTGAGGTTGTCGTCGCCTGAATATAAATCCATACGCCCCCTGATTCTCCTCATAGTCTCGCAAATCTGTTCCATATTACCGCAAGCCTCTTTAATACCTGCCATATTAGGGATATCGCAGAGCTGTTCAGCCGTTGCAGGTAAGATGTTAACGCCCGTTCTCCCGGGTACGTTATAGGCAATCACGGGGATAGAAACCGCAGAGCAGATTGCCTTGTAGTACTCAACAATGCCCTTTTGCGTACATTTGTTATAGTAGGGGGTAACGCACAGAAGACCGTCTGCTCCCAACTCTTCGGCAAGTTTGCTCGTCTTGATTGCATTAGCCGTGCAGTTACTGCCCGAACCGAATACGATTTTGGCGCGTCCTGCGTTTTTTTCAATCGAGTATTTCATAACCGAAATCTTCTCTTCTTCGGTCATGGTGGCAGGCTCACCCGTCGTTCCTAAAATTACAAGGACGTCCGTGCCGTTTTCAATCTGATAATCAATCATTTTACCGAAGGCTTCAAAGTTAACTCCGCCGTCCTTATAAAAGGGGGTTATCATAGCCGTAGCTGTGCCGTTTAAAAATCCTGTCATAATTTCACCTTAATTCTGTCAGAAATTTATCAGTGCGAAAAACCATAAAGTTTTGCGCGTGAGTGAGTTTAAATAAAAATGTGTTTAAATAAAAGTGCGTTTAAGTTAAACCTTATCAGTCGAAATATCCCTTGGAGGCCAAAAGCTCGGCAAGCAAAACCGCACCGCCGGCGGCACCCCTTAAAGTGTTGTGAGAACAGCCTATGAATTTATAGTCGAACAAGCTGTCCTCTCTAAGTCTTCCGGCGCAAACAGCCATACCGTTTTCGGTGTTTCTGTCAAGTTTAGGCTGGGGGCGGTTATCCTCTTCAAAGTAGTGAATAAACTGCTTGGGAGCAGAGGGGAGTTGAAGGGTCTGGGGTTCGCCTGAAAACTCTGCCCAGGCTTTTAATATCTCTTCCTTAGAGGGCTTGTTTTCAAAGTTTACAAAGCAAGCCGCCGTGTGTCCGTCGGATACGGGAACCCTTAAACACTGAGCCGTAATAACGGGGGAGGAGGCAGGCACGATTGCACCGTCTTTAATTTCACCCCAGATTTTCAAAGGCTCAACCTCGCTCTTTTCCTCTTCACCGCCGATATAGGGTATAACGTTGTCGATAATTTCAGGCATAGTCTCAAAGATTTTGCCCGCACCTGAAATTGCCTGATAGGTCGTAACCACAGCGCTCTTAATACCGAATTTTTTGAGGGGGTGTAAAAGGGGTACGTAGGATTGAAGCGAGCAGTTGCTCTTAACCGCAATAAAACCCCTCTTAGTGCCGAGGCGCTCCCTCTGCGATGCGATAACGTCGAGGTGGTCGGCGTTAATCTCGGGTATAATCATAGGCACGTCTTTGGTATGACGGTGGGCGGAGTTGTTGGAAACTATGGGACATTCGCATTTAGCGTAAGCCTCTTCCAAAGCCTTAATCTCGTCCTTTTTCATATTTACCGCACAGAAGCAAAAATCAACTAAGGAGGCAATTTTTTGCATATCTGCGGTAGCGTCCATAACGACCATATCGGCTAATTTTTCGGGCATAGGTGTGGGTAAAAGCCACTTTTTAACAGCGTCTTTATATTTCTTTCCTGCAGAGTTTGCGCTTGCAACAAGGCAAACGGGTTCAAACCAGGGGTGATTTTCTAAAAGGCAGGCAAAACGCTGTCCTACCATACCCGTAGCGCCGATTATTCCGACTTTATACTTTCTCATATATATCGTATTCCTTTTTAAATATTTTTGTTATTAAAATAGCGACGTACAGGTACGCCGCAATAAAACCGTTATAGCTTATCGCAAATAGCGCAACACTCAAAGTGACAGTCGCAAGGGTATTAGCCCTTACGCCCAGCCGAAAGATTATGGCTATCTTCCGACTTCGGCGGTGATGCCCTTTAACCGCAAAAGAACGCCACGTTCTTATGTTTTGCGGGTACTAATGCTCGTCCGCTCCTCTATTAGCGATATGATGATATCATATGGCGCTATAATTGTCAAAGTTTTTTTTAATCAGTAAAGCAAAATAATTGAAAAATATTTCCCTATGCTGTATAATAATAGAAAATCATTAAGCATTAAGGAAAAATAAATGGCTCAATCAAAAGTCAGCTCTTTAGAGGGCAACGAACTTGAAGAAGGTTACGTACGTACGCACGTGCCTAAAACGGGTCGCTGGGGCGACACTTGGGAATTATTTAAAAGTAATTTCGTTTCATTTGTAATCATAAACGTTTTAACGTTATTGTTCTTTGTACCGGGTATTGCAATATTATACTTCCGTTCTGCATATATAACGCAGATGGGGCTTCTTTATCCCCTGTCCTTCAACGCTCTCGGCGTGGGACCCTTTACTCCTTCGACGCAGGGCGTGGGCGAAAGTATAGTACTCTCCGCCGACTTACTGTTTATGTCTTTGCTCGTCGTAGCGGGATTTATCGCATCTGTCGGCGTTGCAGGCGCATGTTACTCCGTAAAGAAAATGATAAATACTCACGGACAGTTCCGTCTTAAGGATTATTTCCGTGGTATAAAGGTGTGCTATTTAAACGTAGTGTTCCCCGTAACTATATTTATGGTGTTCCTCTTCGGTTCGTTTTGCGTATCCGATTGGTCTGCGCTTACCATAGCCGAGGGCGCGTCTAAGGGCGGACCTATAACGGCACAGGTATTTATGATTATCGCAACCGTAATGGTGGGCATAATCGCTATGTGGGTGCTTGCCGTTGGCGTCAGCTACAAGGTAAAGTTTAAATATCTGATGAAGAATTCTTTTGTCCTTTTAATAGGCACAATCGTACAGTCGCTGTTTATGGTGGGCTTTACCCTTCTTCCCGTCTGGGTATTGATGCTCGGCAAGGCAGTGCCTCTGTTCCAAATATTAGGATATATCTTCTTTATCTTCATAGGCTTCTCGTTTATGGCTCTTTGCTGGATGGCATATACTCAGTGGGTGTTCGATATGTTCATTACTCCCGCCGTAAAGAGTCAGGAGGAGGCAAGAAAGGCTTCGTTAACCCCCAAACAGCTTGCTATGGAACAGGAAGAGGATGAAAAGGCACAGGCGCGTGAATTACTTGCCGCAGGTAAAAGCGAACTTGTGGGCAGACCCGTTCGCCCCATTGAAGGCGGTTCGCAGATTTGCGAAGTCGGCGTAGCGTACGGCAGAGCCGATATCGCCAAATCAGAAGAGCAGAGGGGCAAGATAAAGGGCGAAATAGACGAGTATTACAACGAGCATAGAAAGGAAACTAAGTACGTTGAATACGAGAAGATGTTTGCCGAACGTGAAAAGGCGTTAAAGGCAGACAACGGCAAAAAAGGCAAGAAGAAAAAGGTTTCTAAAAATAACCTTTTAGGCAACTGAGATGTCACAAAGTTATTCCGCTTTGGGCGGTTGGTTTGAATATTTAAATACAGACTGCGACTATAAAAAATGGTCGCAGTATTTGTTAAATAAGCTTAAAAGCTGTGGCGAACTTTATACGGGTTTGGATATAGGTTGCGGTAACGGCTACTTTACAAGGGCTTTCAATAAGGCAGGGTATAAAACCGACGGCGTCGATATCTCGCCTACAATGCTCACCGTCGCAAGGGAAAAGTCGGCTAAGGAAGGAGTAAGATGTGAATTTTTACTCGGCGATATAACCAAACTGAAAGTGATAAGACGGGTTGATTTTTGTACGGCAATCAACGACTGCATAAATTACGTACCCAAAACCCAGCTTAAAAAGGCGTTTTCTAAGGTATATTCCGCACTCAATGCACAAGGCGTGTTCCTCTTCGATATAAGCAGTCAAAACAAAATAAAAAACGTCCTCGGCGACAATATATTCGGCGACGCAGGCGAAGACATTTCATATATATGGTTCAACGAACAGACGGAGGACGGCGTTAAAATGGAACTCACCTTTTTTGTAAGGGGTGAAAACGGACAGTACAGGCGATATGACGAAACGCATTATCAATACGCCCATTCCGAAGATGAAATTATTTCCGCACTTAAAGAAGCTGGCTTTAAAAGAATTGAATGTGAAGGGCATTTAGGTCAAGAAGATAAAAGTCAACGCATACAGTTTTCGGCATATAAGCGTTAACTGCGACTTATGGGTTTATATAAACATATAGGAAGAATTATGGATAAAATTATACGTACTTTAATTTGCAACGGAAACGTTCAGGCTACGGTACTTTCAACTACACAACTTGTAAATAAGGCAATCGCCATTCACAAAACCGACGTTAATCAATCGAACATACTCGGCGGTCTTTTAACGTGCGGAGCATACGTTGCTTCGGGGTTGAAGGACGAGAAGGGTTCGGTATCTCTTACAGTAAAGGCAAAGGACGGCGACGGTGCGGTTTCCGTTTCTGCCGATGCCGAACTCCATATAAGGGGCTATGCCGACGGTTCTTGTAAGCAAACCTTAAAGGGCGGTAACTTAACGGTGGTGAGGGAGGACGGCTATTCACGTCCCTTTGTCGGTACGTGCGAACTTGACAGCGACGAGCCTTGCGAAGCTCTTGCCCAATACTATCAGCAGAGCGAGCAAATTCCTACTGCGGTATCAGTCACCGTATATATGAACGACGACGGAACGGCTAAGAAGGCAGGCGGACTTATAATGCAACTTCTGCCCGATGCCGACGACGAGGAAACGTCTCTCGCCGAGGAACGTTTTGCCGACTATCTTAATAATTTAAAAGACCTTTCCGGCGATGCCGACGAAATTTTTGAAAAGTTTATAAAAGATATCGCCTGTGGGGAAAAGGTAGAGCTGTTCCCCGAGTATAAGTGCAACTGTTCGGGAGAAAAGATTAAAGGGGTTTTGGCGTCTGTCGGAAGGGAGGAGCTTTTGAATATCTGTGAGGAACAGGGCGAAGTAAAGGTGCATTGCCATTATTGCAATAAAGATTACGTTTATGATAAAAAGCGTATAGAGGAAACGTTTACTAAATGAAAAAGACGGACGCAATAGATTTAAGCGCAGACAGGCTTCTATCAATCGCCTCGGACTGTATCGAAAATCACGAGTATATAAGGGCGTTAAAAATGCTCAATAAAAACGCAGTTCTCAACGGCAACGACGAGGACTCTTATATGCTGTATGCCGAAGCGTTCGACGATATGGGCTTATATGAAAAGTGCATAAACAGTTGGTTTAAGTACTTGGATTATGCAGGCGACGGCGCAGACTTTGCCGAAGCATACGAAGGGCTCGCCATAAGCTATATGAACTTAGGGCAGGAGCATTTTTCCGCCTATTACTACAACAAGCTTTTAATGGAAACTGATAAGGACTTAACTTCCCAGAACAGGCAGGAGATAATAAGCTCCTTTTTGAATATGGAAAAACCCCCTTTAAAGTTTGCCTATCCCCCCGTCCTTGCCGACTATTCAAAGGAGATTGAAAGCGGTATAGACTATATGCGCGAAAACGATTACGAAAACGCCGTAAAGGAGTTTTGTAAGGTTGAAGAGGGCAACGAAAAATATTTTTCTGCAAGAAATTATATCGCAATGTGTAACGTCATTTGCGATAAGAACGAAGAGGCGGAGCAGGAGTGCCTTAAAATTTTGCAAAAGGACCCCGAAAACATTCAGGCGTTAACAACTCTCTCCGCGGTAAAAAGCCAACAAAAGCAGTCAAAAGAGGCAAAAGAGCTTGCGTATAAATTACTTAAAATCAACTCCGAAGATAGTGAAGATTTATATAAAATAGCCACCGTCTGTTGCGAAAACAAATTACATTCAGAGGCGTATAACCTTTTTTGCCGTCTTGACGAAAGGTTTATATACGACTGTAATTTGCTCTATTTTAAGGCGATTTCCGCCTATAACAGCGGACAGATTGACAAGAGTTTAGAAGCGTTCGATACTCTTTTGACAATCTATCCCTATGCAGTAACCGCCGATTATTGGTATTATACCGTTCTTGACGAAAGGCAAAAACCCGTCGAAGAACGCAAAGAGTTAGAATATTTTTACCGCCTTCCCCGTTCTGAGTCGGAGGCAAATTTAACGGTATTGACGTCTTTTAACCGCCTTACCGATAAAAAAGCTCAACTGCTTATTAAGGAAATCGATTTGCTTCACGCCATACATTGGTGTTTGGAAGAGGGCGACACAACGGCAAACGAACAGCTCAAATTACTCGGTGCGTTCAGTGCGTTAAAGGGCGATTACGACGATACCGTAAGGGATATTCTCTTAGATGCGTTTATGCCCGACGGCGTTAAGATGGAGCTTCTAAGCGGACTTGCTCAGCGCAATAAGGGCGGAACGTACGGCATAGTCTTGTGCAATCTGTACAGATGCATAACGCTCGTCCCCATAAGCGTAGGCAGATTAAAGAGAAAGATTTTTTTAAACGCATACGGGCTTGCGTTTTCACGTTTTGCACCGTTGGATAGGGAATATCCCGCTCTCATTGCTGTCTCGGCGGAGGCGCTGTACGCAAAACTTGAAAAGGAGGAAAGGTTGTCGCAATGTACTTCCGTTCCCACCTTGTCGGCTTCTATCGTACTCTATTCAGGGATAGACGAAAAGGAACTCAATTCGGAACAAATTTGCTCTTTTTTTAGCGCAAAGTTAGAAGACGTTATAAATTTAATCGGCTGATACGAGTTAAAAACAACTTTTTTATAAAAGGGTGATAAAATGAAACTTTACGATTTTGACGGTATGTTCGATGAAAAACTTGCAGACTACATTCAAAAACATTCGCAGGAACATAAGGAGAGCGAGTGGGAGGATATTATTCCTCAGCTCTACGCCCGTTTCGGCGATACTAAGATAAAGTCGCTCGGCAAATCCCCCAACGAGTATTACGGCGAAATGTCGGCTCAGGAGCTTGTTGCACAGCTCAAAGCGCACTTAAAGCAGGGAATACCCGTAAGCGAATTTTTGTGCAACGCCATAGAATCGAGGGGAATCGACGAACTTTTATTACCCCTTTTAAAGGGGAGCGAGGACGAGATTGGTTATGCTCTAAACCTTTTGGGCGTAAGCCGTGTCGCTCTGCCCGAGTATATGCGCCTTCTAATCGAGTCGGAGGACGAGGACGTTAGAAACACCTGTGTCGATAACGTAAAAGAGCTTGCCGACGACGTCAAAGAACAGGCTCTCGACCTATACAATAAGGGCGTTCAAAAGGAGTATATGCTCGAAATTCTCTCCCGTTGCGTAATAAAGGACGACAGAATTTACGAAATTCTACTCAAAGAATTTTTAACCGACCCCGAAAATCTGCCTATGCACGCAAGCTATCTTGCCTCTTACGGCGACGAACGCGCGCTTACGCCTCTTTTAAACGCAATCGACGAAGAGGGTATAAGCTTTATCGAATATCAAGAGATGAAGTACGCAATCGAAAGCTTAGGCGGAACGTACGATAAGGAGCGCGATTTTTCCTCCGACCCTTATTATCAAATAGTCAAAGCGCATAACTCTAAGGACGTTGACCTCTTTGAAGCCTTCAACAAGAAATCAAATTAAAATGCAGAATAAAAGGATAGCAAAAGTTCAGCTATCCTTTTTTAAACGCAGTATCTTGCTTTCCATAGGAGTTGGTTGTGAAAGTAACTAACCCCTCTTGGCTTCCCTAAAGAATAGGGAAGCTGTCACGAAGTGACTGAAGAGTTTGATATAAAATGTTGCGGTAAGTCGTCATTGCGAGGCGAACCCTCAAAGGGTTCGGCGTGGCAATCCCAAAGTACGAAGTCCGCACTTTGGGTAGCAAGTCGTCATTGCGAAGCGACTGAAAGTCGCTATGGCAATCTCAAAGTCCTAAGCGATAAAAAAACAGGGCTCCCGCAAAAGATTTGCTTTGCAAAGATTTTGTGGGAAGAGGAGAGGCAACGGAGCAAAGTTTGCCTTTGGTTTTAACAAAGGCATTAAAGCGTAGTTTGCCTTGACGAAATAGGGAAAGTGGCACGAAGTGCCGATAGAGTTTGAATAATCAAAATAATAACCACCGCATTAAATAGCAACCGAAATAATTCTTAAACTCAATGAATAAACCTCCGCCGAATGGCTATAACCATAGACGGAGGTGTTTTAATATGACACAGATAACGTCAAAAGAACTTACTTTTATTTCCGATGCTCTCACTTACGAGGGACTGATTTGCAAAAAGGCAAGGGCGTACTCAAAGTCGCTTACCGATACGGACTTGGCCGACTGTATGAGTAAAATTGCCGACGACCACGAAAAACGCTATAACGATTTACTTGCAAAGTTAGGAGGTTAAGTTTATGAAAATGCAGAAAAGCGATATTATGCTCAACGAAAAGGACGCCATTTGCGATATGTTAGAGAGTGAAAAACAGCTTATGTCGCTGTACGCCACAGCCTTGTTTGAGGGCAGTTCACAGAGTATGAGGAGGGATTTTTCCCATCACCTTTCGTCTGTTGCAGACAATCAGTATTGCCTCTTTTCGCAGATGACGAGCAGGGGCTATTATCAGCCTACGCCTGCGCAAAAGCAGATGATTGACGAGGCGTGCAATATGTTCAAAAAGGAACAAAAAAGTTTAAAGGCAAACTAATAAAAAATCAATTGCCCCGCACATATGCGGTAGTTAAAGGAATAATAGCTGTAAAAAAACGGAGAACGTATTGCGTTCTCCGTTTCAATTTTCAAAGAATAATTTACTTTATGGCTAAAAGATTTTCAATCAGCTTATAGCCGTCGGCAACGTAAAGCCCCGTCTTCTTAGCTTCGTCCTCGGTGTATCTTACCGCACCGTTAGAAAGGTTTGCCTTGTTGGTATAGATTAGGAAAGGCACGGGTTCGGAAACGTGGGTTTTGCATTTGCAGGGGGTGGGGTGGTCGGGAGTAACTAAGATTGCATAGTCCTCTCCGGCTTCTTCAAAACGGGATATAAGCGTAGGAATAACTACGCCGTCAATCTGCTCTATGGAGTAAATCTTGTGTTCAATATCCCCGTGGTGTCCGCATTCGTCGGGCGCCTCCATGTGGATATACACAAAGTCAAGTCCGCCTAAAAGTGCGTCAACCGCAGAATCAGCCTTTGCCTTAAAGTTTGTGTCATAGTTGCCCGTTGCGCCTTCAACTTCAATAACTTGCATATCGGCTAATATGCCAATGCCTTTAACGAGGTCAACGGCAGAGATAATTCCGCCTTTAAGCGAATGTTCCTTTTCAAAGGGAGAAAGTCCGGGCTTAGTGCCTTCGCCCCACAGCCATACGGAGTTAGCAGGGCGCTTACCCTCTGCAATTCTCTTTAAATTAACGGGGTGATTTTTAAGTAGCTCATAGCTTTTCTTCATTAAAGATAAGTAAAGCTCCGCACAAGGACCTTGGGGCAGATACTCCGTAATCTTCCTGTCCGATATATCGTGGGGAGGCGTAAGGGTGTGACCGGTAACGCCGTTGTCCATTACAAGGCAGTGGCGGTAGGATATGCCGGGGTAAAAGGTGTAACTCTCGCTGTCTAAATAGCCCTTTAAATAGTTTATAAGTTCCCCTGCTTCCGCCGTAGAAATCTCGCCTGCCGAGTAATCGACCATTGTCTTATCTTCGTAATTCTCTTCGTCCGAAAGGGTGACGAGGTTGCATCTTAAAGTAACGTCGGTATCCGTTAGTTTTATCCCCATAGAAACGGCTTCGAGGGGGGAACGCCCCGTGTAATAGTTATGGGGGTTAAAGCCGAGTACGGACATATTAGCAACGTCGCTTCCCGGTTTCATACCGTCGGGTACGGTCTTGCAAAGTCCAACCGCCGAAAGGGGTGCAAGCCTATCGAGCGTAGGCGTTTTAGATGCTTCAAGGCAGGTCTTACCGCCTAATTTTTCTATCTTCCAATCGGCCATTCCGTCGCCGAGTACAACTACGTATTTCATATATTTATCTCCTTAATATTCCAAATAATAATTACCTTATATCATTGTCCTTTCTTTCCACGTCATTGCGAGCCGAGCCTTATTTTTACCCGTCATTGCGAGCGGGCGTTCTCGACGCCCCGTGGCAATCTCGAAGTCCTAAGTTCTCACAATTGCCAATCTATCTCACCTTTTCCGTGTTCTAAAAGGTAGGCGTTAGCCTTAGAAAAGCACTTGCTCCCGAAAAAGCCGTTGTAAGCAGATAGGGGGGAGGGGTGCGCACTCTCTAAAACTAAATGCCTGTTTTTATCAATTAAAGGCGCTTTGCTCCTTGCGTTACCGCCCCAAAGAATGAATACGGCGTTTTGGCATCTGTCGGAAACAATTTTAATAACGCTGTCGGTGAACCACGCCCAACCGCATTTAGAGTGGCTGTTTGCAAGGTGTTCGCGCACCGTCAATGTGGTGTTCAAAAGCAAAACGCCCTGCTCTGCCCACTTAGTCAAATCACCGCAGTCAGGCTCTTTTATGCCCAAATCGCTCTCAATTTCCTTAAAGATATTTTTAAGCGAAGGGGGGAGGGCAACTCCCTTTTTGACCGAAAAGCACAGCCCGTGCGCCTGACCATACTCGTGGTAGGGGTCCTGCCCTAAAATTACCGCCTTAACGCTTTCTAACGGGGTATAGCGGAAACAGTTGTACAAGTCGTACATATCGGGATAGATTATGTGCGAAGAGTACTCCTCAAGCAGGAATTTTCTAATTTTAAGGTATCTCTCGTCTGCAAACAGAGGCGCTAACGCCTCGTCCCAGCCGTTGTCGAATTTAATCATCTTCTCACCGCCGTAAAGTAAACGGCACTTTTTCCTAAAAGTAAAATTACAAATTGTTTAAAACTTCAAGATATTCTTTAATATCCTTTTGCGCACGTTCCAAATCGTGTTCTAAATAGTTTCCGCACTCTTCCCTTTTATTGCCGGGGATTTCCTTTAAAGTCAAGGCTATAATCAAGCTTTCAATCAAAAGCTTTTTAACCTCTTCAAAACTAAGATTTACGGTCAAAAGGTAATAACCTGTCCTGCAACCCATAGGTCCGAAGTAGATAACGTTATCTTTTTGTGCAGAATTTCTAAGTACGGTTGCAAGCAAATGCTCGGTAGTGTGCAGAGCCTTAGGCGTAATATAGTCACCGCCGTTTGGCTTTTTAAAACGCAAATCCCAGGTGGTTACGCCCTGCATTTCCATACTCTTGTATAACCCTGTTTTAAGGGTGTCGTGGTTTTTAGAAAACGAAGGTATCTTTTCCATATGTTTAATTTTCGCTTACCGCTTTAAAAATCTTGTTAGTGTTTTCCTTAATGGCTTGTACGCACTTAGAAAGGTTTTGTAAAAATTGCTCTGTTGTGCTTGAAGAGCCTGCAATATCCGATACCGCTTTAAAGGAATAGCACTTAACTTTTGCGTGTTCGCAAACGTGGGCAATAGCCCCTAACTCCATATCCCTTAAATCGGCTTCAAGCTCTTTGGTTAAAAGGTTAAAGTCAGCAATATCATCGTTAAACCTATCGCCCGTACCAACCTTTTTCAAGGGGTAAATACTTACCGTCGAAAGGGGGATAAAAGGTTCTTCGTATTCGTTCAAAGTACCCATAGGCGTGCCGTTAAGCTGAACTAAGTCAAAGTCGTACTGAACGGTATGGGAAACGCCGTAAATCTTTGCAACTTCCATAGTGTTGTTCAACGCACCTGCCACGCCTACGTTTATAATCTTGTCGGCACCAAGGCAGTCTATTGCATACTGTGCGCCGGCGCCTGCGTTAACCTTGCCCACACCGCACACCACAACGGCACAATTCTGTCCGCAAATCTTACCTGTAACAATGCTCCTGCCGTATCTGTCACTGCGTTCAATACAGTTCATATTTTCGATTACGGGCTTAGCTTCGCTCTCCATTGCAATTACAAATACTATCATAGTTTAATTATAACAAAATTAAATGCAATATGCAAATGTTTAAGCTTATAAGCTTTTACATAAATAATGGTGTAAAAGCATAAAATTAGCTATGAAACGCCGTAAAAAATTCACTCGACTAAAAATAATAATAGTTGCTGTATGCCTATTGCTTCTTGCCACCGCAATATTCTTTCAGCGCAACGTCACTAAAATTTTAATTTCGATTAGCGAAGCTACTATCCGTTCGGTAACCACCGTCGCCGTAAACGATGCGATATATTATACATTAAACGATAATTTGCGCTACGAAGATTTGATTACGATTGTATATGACGAGGGCGGAAACGTTTCGACGATTACAACCGACAGTTTAAAAATAAACAGAATAGCAAGGGATACCGCCTATCTTTCACAGGAAAATTTAAATAAAATGAGTGCAGAGGGGATTCAAGTACCCTTAGGCGCACTGACGGGAATAGAGGCGCTCGCAGGCTTCGGCAAGAAAATCAATATTAAAATCATACCCATATCAAACGTAAATTGTAGCTTTGTTTCAAAGTTTGAACAGGCAGGAATAAATCAAACAAAGCACTCGCTATATTTAGAAGTCGTGTCGGACATTTCCATAATCTTACCCGACAAAACTTCCAACTTAGCCTCCACAACCGAAGTGTTGGTCTGCGAAAGTATAATTTCGGGCAAAATCCCCGATACGTATCTGCAGGGGTCGCTGTTCGGCAGTACGCTTGTTCCTTAAATATTTCTCTTCATATATACGTCGCAATACGGTGTCAGGCTACGTTTTTCTTGGGTCATTTACGTTTTATGTAAACTCCCCGTCGAAAAGCCTCGCCTTCCTGCTCTCGCTCGTTTCTTTTCAGAGGGACTTGCTTGGACGGTGGAATAAGGTGAAAATTATTAGAAGAATACTTACTTCTTTGTTGCTCGTCTTAATCGTCATTGCGAGGGCGCTTGCGCCTGTGGCAATCTCAGAGTCCTAAGTGACCACCCCACTTGGCTTCCCTAAAGAATAGGGAAGCTGTCGCCATAGCGACTGAAGAGTTTGATATAAAATGGTGTGGTAAGTCGTCATTGCGAACCGAACCCTCAAAGGGTTCGGTGTGGCAATCCCAGAGTCCTAAGTGATTAAAAAAAACAGGGTTCCCGCAAAAGATTTGCTTGGCAAAGATTTTGTGGGAAGAGGAGAGGCAACGGAGCAAAGTTACCGTTTGTGTTTAG
>JBJEVA010000077.1:0-16350 GCA_051884115.1 Candidatus Coproplasma sp.
TATGACTGTAAACTTGCGGTGCGACGACAGATTTGTAGAGGACGACGGTTGGCGTACGGCTTGCCGAAACTACGAAAAATTCATACAAGACAATAAGGGTAAAAGAGTTTTGTTTTTAGAACTCGGCGTCGGAAACAATACGCCCGTTATCATAAAATATCCATTTTGGAAGATGACTTATCGTAGCAAAAACGCAACGTATGTCTGCGTCAATCTCGATTATACCTATTGCCCTGAAGAAATACAGTCCCGTTCGGTTTGTATTTCTGCCGATATTGCAAAAGTAATAAAGTCATTATAATATAAAATGGCAGTTATGCGTTTGACGAGTCTTCAAAGCAAAACCGTAAAAATAATTTTCCCTATTGACAAAATACAAAGGCTGTGTTATACTCTTATTGAAAATAATTACTATTAAGGAAAAATTACTGCTATGCAACGACGTAATACCATTCAGCTTTCCTTGGTAGCAGACGCTGTAAATAATTTGCGCTCTCACGCTACGGCAGAGGAAATATACGCAGAAGTGGTAAAAACCCACCCTAACGTAAGTCGGGCAACGGTTTACCGCAATCTCAATAAATTGGTAGAGCAAGGGGTGATAGGTAAGATTGAAATTTCGGGAGAGCCGGACCATTTCGACCATATCAACACAAAGCACTATCACGTAAAGTGCGTCAGATGTCATAAGGTTTTCGACGTGGATATGGAGTATGTAAGCGGTCTTGAAGACAACATCAAGGACAGGCACGGCTTTGAAATTTTGGGGCATGACGTTCTGTTCAGCGGAATTTGTCCCGACTGTAAAAACGCAGAAAAAAATACGGGTAATAAACCCGAATAATAGAGGAGACTTTGTATGAGAAGTATAACCAAGCTTGATTTGCAGTATGCGCACAGATTTTACGGATTTAAGGGGGAGGCGCAATATTTACACGGACATACGGGTGTTCTTACCATAGAGGTAGAGGACTCTGTCGAGCCGGGTGTAAACATGGTTTTCCCCTGTAACGAAATTCAGAAAACGGCATGGGAAGTGCTTAAAAACTTCGACCATGCGCTTGTTTTAAGAGAGGACGACCCTCTGTTGCCCGCCATATTAGACGTATATGAAAAACAGGGCATAAGGAACGGCGCGCCCACTAATAAGATGAAGGGACCCGCTTTCAAGACAGAGCTTGCAACGGCTTATCCCGAATGCCGTCTTGTAGTTACCAAGGAAACTATGACGGTAGAAGGAATGATTAAAATCGTCTATGAGCTTTTGAAGGATAAACTCAATATCGCAAAACTTACGTTCACGAGCGGAGTAAACATGGCGTCGCAGGAATATACGCCTGATAAGAGTATAGACCGCTGTCCTCTCTGCGGAATTGCGCTTAACGAAAACGGCGTTTGCCCTAAGTGCGGTTATCGCAAATAATTCAAAAATAAACCCTACGGCACAGCCCGTGGGTTTAACCTCATAAACAACAAAAAAGGCAGGTACAAAATACCTGCCTTAATTTTTTAGTAGGCGATAAGCGAAAAAACTTAAAGCCTTATATTTATTTGATTCAAGGCGCATAGACCTTACCGCCGTTTAAAAATTATTTTGCCTTTACAGCTCTTCGTCGTTTTGGTTTTTATAGCCTTGACCGTAAATCTCTTTTGCGGATGAGACTATCATAAATGCATTCTCGTCCTCTTCCTTTACGGCGTCGCGGAGGCGGGGGTACATATAGGACTTAACCACGCACAAAAGCATTATTTTGTCCTCTTTAGTGTATGCACCCTGCGCGTCAACAATGGTTGCGCCCGTATCGACTTCTTTTAAAATTCTCTCTGTAAGGGCTTCGTATTTGTCCTTATCGGTTATGATATGCACCATTTTAGCTGAATTACCGCCGTAGAGTACGAAGTCGAATACGAGTGTGAAAACCACCACCGAGAGCGCCGTATAGAAAACCGTTTCAAAGTTGGGTTTAATGAACAGCGAACAGACTACTATAATCATATCCGTGACCATAGAAATCATACCCGTAGGGATATGGCGGAACTTTCTTCTTAGAAGCTTTACGATAATGTCCGTTCCTGCGGTTGAGGCGCCCATTCTGAAGATAAAGCCCATACCTATGCCGAAGAGAACTCCGCCCACGACTGCACCTATTAAAGTGGCGGAAGTGGGGTCCGTTGAATTTTCGATAAAGGGCAGAAGGTCAAACCCCTTTTCGCCGAAAATACGTTCTAACCCCGTCATCATAAGCGAGGATACGACCGTTGCGTAACCCGTCGAGGCGAGGAACTTCCACCCGAAGAAAATCAGCCCGAGTATAATCATAGGTATGTTTAAGATAATGTACCAAATACCTTGGTCTATTACGGGTATATAGTGGTTAACGATAATCGAAATACCCGTCATACCCCCCGAAGAGAGGTTGGCAGGTTTAACGAAAAGCGAAATACCTGCCGAATAAATTAAACACCCTAAAGTTATTATTGCGTATTGTTTTAAAACCTTCCAGAAGGTGTTTTTTGTGCCTTCCTTTTTTTCTTTTATCTGTTTCATCTTCTATCCCTACGGCACAAAGCCGTTTTTATTCATTATGCGCATATATTATAAATTATTCATTTTTTAAAGTCAATCAACGCCCGTCTATTTCTTTACATTTTAAAAACAATGTACTATAATGTCGGCAGACGTTAGGGAGAGCGGAGATGACGAAATCGGTCAAGCAGAAAAAGAAATATACATTATTTACGGGCAAACAGCTTTTATGGCTGATTTTACCTATTGTAATAGAGCAGATATTTTCGACTTCTTTGGGTCTTTTCGACTCTATGATGGTTTCAAGAATAGATTCGGCAGGCAACGCAGGCAATGCCGTGGCCAACGTTGACCAGATAAACAACCTTATAATTCAGCTCTTTTCTGCATTTGCAACGGGCGGAGCTATAATAACCTCGCAGTTTATTGGAGCAAAGGACTTGGATAAGGCGGGGCAGAGTGCGAAACATATGCTCGTCATCGTAAGCATTGTATCTCTCGTCATAAGCGTATCGTGCCTTACGCTTAACAACCCTCTTTTAAAATTGTTCTTTAACGATATAAAAAAGGGTACGGCTACTTTTGAATATCAACAGATTTACTTTTATCTTACCGCGGCGTCATTTCCTTTTATAGGTATTTTTAACGCCTGTGCCGCTCTTTTAAGAGTACAGCGCAAGAGTATGGTGACAATGATTTCTGCCGGAATGAGCTGTTTACTTAACGTAGGCGTCAACTTTGTGCTTATCTTCATTGCGCATATGGGCGTGCTTGGCGCGGGAATCGCTACGTTTGTCTGCCGTGCCGTACCTGCAATATTTATGTTCTGCATTGTACTCGGCAAGAAGAATATTGTGCGTGTAAATCTCTTTGAAAAGTTCCGCTTCGACGGAGGTATGGTCAAGCAGATTTTAAAAATAGCCATACCCAGCGGAATAGAGAGCGCACTCTTCCAGCTCGGTAAGCTTATGACCATTTCCTTTGTGAATATAGGTTACTATAACCCCGTAGTTACGGACGGTTTGGGCAATCCCATATTGGATATAAACGGGAAAGTGGTACATAAAAATATCCAAGCTAACGGCAATTCGATTGCAATGAATTTGAACGGAATAGGCTCGGTAGTAGGCGGAGGAGTTGGCACTTCCTGTCTTACGGTAATAGGGCAGGCGGTAGGCACGGGCGACGCCGAACAGTGCAAGTACTATATGAAGAAGATGTTTTTAATCTCCTTCATTGCAAACGCAATCTGCGTAGCTTTGATAATGGGTACAGCGCATTGGCTTGTAAGGCTTTACACCTATCCCGAAGAGGCTTACACAATCGCTCTTAATTGCCTCTATCTCTGTCTTTCCTTCCAATTCGTAACCTATCCCTTATCTTTCACGACGCCGGGAATTTTAAAGGCGACGAGCGACGTCAAGTACGTTATGTGGAGCGCAATCATATCTATGGCAGTAATGCGCGTGGGCTTGTGCTTTGTGCTTACCACCGATTTGCTCCCCTTCCGTATGGGCGCAATGGGCTTCTGGATAGGTATGTGTGCGGACTGGGTTTTGCGTTCCGTGCTGTTTATGTCAAGGCTACTTTCCGGCAGATGGCGCAAAGCTTCGGGCAGGTTTAAAGAACCCCAAAAGGTTGCCATAACCCCTGACGGCTCCGCGCCCGAACTTCCCTTAGAGGGTGGCGAGGACGAAGTTGCTACACAAGAGCAAGTTGCCGTAACACATGAAGAAGTTGCGCCTGCAAAGAACGAGGATATACAACAGGGTTAAATAAAAGGAGGGGGAATATGTTCATACAGATGTACGAGGAAAAATTTATCCGTTTTCCCGAAGGTAAAGCCAAGGCGTTTACGTTGAGCTACGACGACGGAATTAAAGCCGATATACGCCTTTTAAAGATAATGAAAGAGAACGGGCTTAAAGGTACGTTCAACTTAAACTCCCGCCTCTACGACCGCGACTGCGAGTGTTGGCACGGCAGAATGGACGAGGAGGCAACCTTTAACGTCTTTAAAGACTGCAATCAAGAGATTGCGCTTCACGGTGCAAGGCACATATACCTCGATAAAGTTCCCCTTGCGGAGGCGGTTAGAGAGGTTGTGGATAACCGCGAATACCTTGAAGAGAAGTATGAAAGAATCGTCAGGGGAATGGCTTACGCCTACAACGGCTTTAACGAGGACGTTAAAAGGGTGTTAAAGGACTTGGGCGTTGCATATGCCCGAACAACAAAGCCCACCTATTCATTTGCAATTCCTTCGGACTTTTTAGAGTGGAACCCCACTCTGCACCACACCGACGAAAGGCTTAGCGAAATGACGGAAAAATTCCTCTCCTCTTCGCCCGAGGACGAGGCTAAGCATAGGGAGGGTTGGCTCTATTATATCTGGGGTCACAGCTACGAATTTGACGACAACGGCGATTGGTACAAAATCGAAAATTTAGCTAAAAAGCTCAACGGGCGTAAAGATATTTGGTTTGCAACCAATATGGAAGTTTACGAATATATCACGGCGTATAACTCCCTTGCCTACTCTATAGACGGAGAAAGGGTCTATAATCCCTCGGCTGTTCCCGTCTGGGTGGAAGTTCGCGGAAAGGTTTATAAAATAGGCGTAGGCGAAACGGTGGCTTTCGATAAAGCTTGATAAAATTTAAATCGACTTAAATTTAAAATACCCCTTGAAATTTTGTTCGAGGGGTATTATAATATATAGGCTAATATATAGGCAAAATGTATTTAGGGGTGAAACAATGATACTTGATTTGTTCAGCTTAAAGGGTAAAGTGGCAATCGTAACAGGCTCTAACACAGGGCTTGGGCAAGGCATATGCAGGGCGTATGCAGAGGCAGGCGCAAAGGTAGTGGGCGTTTCGCGCCGACCCTCTACCGAAACGGAAGAGCTGATTGGCAGTGAAAACTTTTATAACGTTATAGCCGATTTATCTTCGATTGACGTCATTCCCGAAGTTATACAAAAGACCTTAGATAAATTCGGAAGAATAGATATTCTCGTCAACAATGCAGGCATAATTAAAAGGCAGGACTCTATCGAGTTCTCGGAAGAGAATTGGGACAGCGTTTTAAACGTAAATTTAAAGACGGTGTTCTTCTTAACGCAGGCTGTCGCTAAACAGTTCTTAGCGCAGGGGCAGGGCGGTAAGATTATTAACATCGCGTCAATGCTCTCCTATCAGGGCGGAATAAGGGTGCCTTCCTATACGGCAAGTAAGTCTGCAATCAAGGGAATTACTATGACCCTTTCCAACGAATGGGCAAAGTACGGCATCAACGTAAACGGCATAGCCCCGGGATATATGGCAACCAACAATACTCAACAGCTCCGTCAAGACGAAGAGAGGAGCGCCGATATTTTATCGCGTATCCCTGCAGGCCGTTGGGGAACCCCTGCCGACTTAGAGGGCGCGGCGGTCTATTTAGCAAGCTCCGCCTCCGACTACGTTAACGGGTTTACGATAGCGGTTGACGGCGGTTGGCTTGGTAGGTAATTCTCTTCATATATACATCGCAATACTGTGTCAGGCTACGTTTTTCTCGGGTCATTTACGGTTATAGTAAACTCCCCGTCGAAAAGCCTCGCCTTCCTTGTCTTGCTCGTATCTATGAAGAGGGACTTAGTGGGGTTATGACTTCGTAATTTCTTCTCTGTAAATAAACGTCGTATTTTTGCGTTGCAGTCCGTGCCACCTCAGTCACTTACCATTTTAGTAAGCTCCTGTCGGTGGTACTCCTGCGCCTTGAACTACTCGTTTCTTTCCAGAGGGACTTACCCCAATGGTGCGGTAAGTCGTCATTGCGAACCGACAAAAAATAGGGTCTCCCGCAAAAGATTTGCTTGGCAAAGATTTTGCGGGAAGAGGAGAGGCAACGAAGCAAGATTTGCCTTTGGTTTTAGCAAAGGCATTAAAGCGCAGTTTGCCTTGACGAGTGGCAATCTCAGAGTCCTAAGTGACCACCCCTCTTGGCTTCCCTAAAGAATAGGGAAGCTGTCGCCATAGCGACTGAAGAGTTTGATGTAAAATACGGTAAAGAATAATACCCCTCATCAGTCACTAAAGTGACAGCTTCACCCCCAAGGGGGGAAGCCGAGGTTGGGTGTGGTATGTCGTCATTGCGAACCGACAAAAAACAGGGTCTCCCGCAAAAGATTTGCTTGGCAAAGATTTTGTGGGAAGAGGAGAGGCAACGAAGCAAGATTTACCTTTGGTTTTAGCAAAGGCATTAAAGCGCAGTTTGCCTTGACGAGTGGCAATCCCAGAGTACGAAGTCCGTGTTTCTAAATAATAATTACCACATAAAAATGTTGCGGTCTAAGAAAAAGACCGCAACATTTTTCATAACACAGGTAAAATAATCGGATTTAATATATTGACAAACACGGGCGGTTTGAGTATAATTAAAGTGAACAAGGGCGAAACCGGGTTGGCGGTTAGCCTGAGTTGCGATTAGTTATAATAACTGCCTCGTGTCGGGAGGCAGTTATTTTTTTATACGAATGATTACTGTGTTTTGATTTACCGTTACGGAGAAGATTATTCCGCTACGATTAACCGTAATTACATAAAAATCAGGGCGGACTGCATAAACAGTCCGCCCCTTTTCAATTCAACAACTTAGTTAGAAGAACCCGTACTCGAAGAACCGCTTTCGGAGGGGTTAACGGGAATCATAATGGTAGCTCCGTTCTCACCCGTCATAACCTCGGGGAGCTTGCCGTCCCACTTGCCGAGGTATTCAATGTATTTAAGATATTCGGATATAAGCTGAATTTCCGCCGACGTCTTGCCCTCAAAGTCTATATCGTATCTCATAGTGGTAACGGTGGTCTGCGTTTCGTTGCCGTTCTCGTCCGTCTCGGTAACCGTTTCTGTTACGGGCGTTTCGTTAATCTTAAAGCCGAGCATACGCGCAACTTCTATCGACTTAGCTTTAAGTGCGTCTGCCTCCGCCTGAGCTACAAGCACCTGTGCCTTTGCGTCTGCGTTGGCGGATACAATCTTAGCCTCCGCCTGTCTTTTAGAAACTTCAAGTTCTTTTTCGGCGTTAATGATTGCCGTCTCTTTTTCGTACTCAGCCTTAAGCTTTTCCTGTTCTGCAATCATCTTGTCCTCAACCGTCTTTTCAAACGCGTCGGAGAAGTCTATGTTGGTTAAAACCACGGTATGTACGGATACGTAGTAGTTAGTGCCTATTGCCGACTGAACAGCCTGTTCAACTTCGGGGGAGATGCTCGAACGCGTTTCGATAATCTTCATTGCAGAATACTGCGAGAGAACCGATTTACACTTTTCAATAGTAACCGACTGTATTCGGTTGGATAACGTGTCGAGGCTACCGTAGTTGTTGGCAATTTCAATCGCCTTTTCGGAGTTTATCTGATACTGCAAGGTCAAATTCACGTCCATAGTCTGTGCGTCGGAGGAATATGCCGTAGTGCGTATATCGAGGTTCTGCACCTTAGAGTCGTATTTTTCGTAGCTCTCTGTAATCCAAAAATCGAAGTAAGTACCTGCCGTCCTTACGTTTCTCGCCTCGCCGAGGTGTTTAACTACTGCAACTTCGCCTGCCTCTACAGTGTGGAAGCTGAAGGGGATAAACATAAATAGAAGTACGCAAGAGATTGCAACGCCTGCCAAAATTCCGCCCTTTAAAGGACTTTTGGTAACGTATGCGCCTGTACCCTTTGCAAAGGGTTTTCTACCGCTTAAAAATACCACCGAAATAATCAAAGAAACTATTGCGGTAACGGCAAACAGTAAGCCTAAAATAATTCCAATCGTCATAAAATTTTCTCCTTTTTTAAAACAGTTTTATTTTTCAAGCACGTTTATTTGCTTGTTTTTTCTTTTAAGTATAAGTCTTTCAATCAGCTTTTGTAGCTCTACAACGGGTATAATCGCCATGGAAACGCCGACGGAGATTAGCCATTCCCAACCGTTAAGGTGAGCGGTGTGGAATATAACGTCCATACCGGGGATAAGCACTACCGCAAGCGTAAGCGCAACGCCGAGAAGAGCCGAGAGGTTGAGGTATTTGTTAGAGAAGAGCTTCTTGTTTAATATACTCTCCCTCTGAGAGCGTAGGTTGAAGGAGTGGAAGAGCTGTATAAAACACAGCGACACAAACGCCATTGTCATACCCACGGCGTGGTTGTCAATGCCGTCGGGCAGAACGTAACAGCCAAGGCAGAAGGACAGCATAACCAATGCCGTCTGCATAATACCCTGAATGATTATGTCCTTACCCATAGCCCCTGCAAACAGCGACTTGTTACTCTTTCTCGGCGGTATATTCATAACGTTCTTTTCGGCTTTCTCCACGCCGAGCGACAGCGCCGGGAAGGAGTCGGTTATAAGATTTACCCAAAGTATCATTACAGGGGTTAAGAACTCAACTTTAAGTATAATCGAAGCTATGAACAGGCACAGCACTTCGGCAATGTTGGCAGAGAGTAAAAACTGAATAGCCTTTGTTATGTTAGAGAAGATTTTTCTTCCCTCCTCAACTGCCCCTACAATGGTTGCAAAGTTGTCGTCGGTAAGTATCATATCCGACGCGTCTTTGCTGACCTGAGTACCCGTAATGCCCATACCTATGCCTATGTCGGCTTCCTTAATGGAGGGCGCGTCGTTAACGCCGTCGCCCGTCATCGCAACAACTTTATTCTTGTATTTAAACGCCTTTACAATCCTAACCTTGTTTTCGGGGCTAACTCTCGAAAATACTGCATATTTTTCAATATCTTGATAGAGCTGTTCGTCGCTTATTGCATCAAGCTCTGCACCCGTCGCCGTCAAATCGCCTTCGCGTAAAATATCCAATTCCCTTGCTATGGCGCAGGCGGTGTCGGGGTGGTCGCCCGTAATCATAACGACGTGTATTCCGGCTGAACGGCAGGTCTTAACCGCTGATTTAACTTCATCGCGAGGGGGGTCTATCATACCCGTAAGCCCAACGAAAATCATACCCTCTTCGCTTAAATCTTCGCCGTCCTTGTATGCGCCTGCAAGCACTCTTAACGCCTTGTTCGCCATCTTGGAGTTTGCCTTTTTAACCTCTTCGGCAAGTTCGCACGTAAGCTCTTCAACGCCGTTAACCGTTAAGATTTTAGTGCAACGCGATAATAAAATATCGGGCGCACCCTTAGTATAGCTGACCTTTTCGCCATTCTTTTCGTGGACGGTGGTCATAAGCTTTCTTACGCTGTCGAAGGGTTTTTCGTTAATTCTTTGGTAAGTCTTGCTAAGCGATAAAAAATCGTCGCCGTTTGATTTGGCATAGGCTACGAGTGCCGTTTCGGTGGGGTCGCCCACAAGCCCGTCGGCGGTTTCTGCCGTGTCGTTGCACAGCGCCATGATGCGCCTTAAAAGTTCGTTGTTTTGGGAGGGGCAGTAGCACTCCCTAACCGTCATCTTGTTAAGGGTTAAAGTTCCCGTCTTGTCCGAACATATCACTTCGCAACAGCCGAGGGTTTCTACGGACGATAGGTTTTTAACGATAGCTCGCCTTGCACTCATCTTCTGAACGCCCATTGCAAGCACGATAGTGACGACCGCAGGCAGTCCTTCGGGGATAGCCGCAACGGCAATTGCTACCGCCGTCATAAACGCGCCCATAGGCTCGTTTTTGTAGGCGAATACCGTCACAAGGAAGATTACTAACGCTATGGCGAGAACGCCTACCGAGAGGATTTTCGCCGTCTTAGATAACTGCTTGTCGAGGGGGGAGGGGTTGCTCTTAACTTCGTTAAGCATTCTTGCAATCTTGCCCGTCTCTGTGTCCATACCCGTGGCAACTACAACTCCCGAGCCTCTGCCGTAGGTTACGGTACCGCCCGAATAAGCCATATTTACTCTGTCGCCCAAAGGCGTTTGGGGTTTTAAAATCGCCTCTGCGTCCTTTTCGCTGGGAACCGATTCGCCCGTTAGCGCCGACTCTTCGATTTTAAGGGAGGAGGAGCTTAGAAGTCGCATATCCGCAGGCACGATATCGCCTGCCTCTAAAACGACTATATCGCCTACAACCAACTCTTCGGAAAGAACGGTCATTCTCTCACCGCTCCGTATAACTTTGGCATACGGCTTGTTCTTGTTTTTCAAAGCCTCCAAAGCGTTCTCAGCCTTGTTTTCCTGAACGAAGCCTATAACGGCGTTAACTATTACTATTAAAAGGATAATTCCTCCGTCGATTAGTTCGGCGTACTCCTTTTGATAAATAGCGATTGCCCCCGAAACGACTGCCGCCAACAACAGAACGATTATCATCGGGTCGGTAAACTGCGATAAAAATTTAACTATCGCAGGTTTCTTCTTTGCCGATTTAAGGGCGTTTGCACCGTTAGTTTTAAGCCTGCTTTGCGCCTCTTCTCGGCTAAGACCGTCCGCCGAAGAATTTACTCGGGTTAAGACCTCTTCCGCGCTTCCTTCATAAAAGTTCATTTTTCACCTCTTTATTATTGTATATAGCCTATCTTTCTTTTAATCATTCTTTGCTTTAATTTTAACGCTCTCAAAGTTAGGTTAGCAAATATAAAAAAACAGACTTTCAGCCAAGCTAAAAGTCTTGTTACGGCTAATTACTGTAAGCAACCGCTCTCCGCCCGGGCGAACAAAACCGATTACTCGCGGTTTTCCGCCGTGATGACGAAACGGAGAGAAACAACTACTCCCTTTTAAATTTACAATGCAATTATACACCGAATAAGTCTTGTTGTCAACATTTTTTATGACTGTTTGAGGGAATGTGGGTAGATGTCCTAAAAGTATATAAATAAGTCCGTATAGTGTATAGAAAAACGTATGCAAAATGAATTATAATTAGTATGTATCAAAGCGTGGAAAAGAATGTGCGCTGAAAGATAAATAAGGAGATAAAATGACGGTTAAAGAAAAGTTGGACAAGGTTGTAGAAGAGCTTGGCAACGTAGGCATAGTTCCTGTTATCAAGCTTGACAAAGTAGAAAATGCGGAAAAGCTGGCAAAGGCTCTCCGCGACGGCGGAATTAACTGTGCTGAAGTTACGTTCAGGGCAAAGGGTGCGGACGAAGTCATTAAGCGTATGACGACGGCTTACCCCGATATGCTCGTAGGCGCAGGCACGGTGTTAACGTGCGAACAGGCTGACTCGGCTTATGAAGCAGGCGCTAAATTTTGCGTTGCTCCCGGTCTTAACCCCAAGGTTGTAACCCATTGCCTCGAAAAAGGCATACCCTTTGCACCCGGTCTTTCCTCTGCAAGCGAAGTAGAGCAGGCGTTAGAGCTTGGGCTCGATTTCGTTAAGTTCTTCCCTGCAGAACAGGCCGGCGGTCTTTCTTACATAAAGTCCATTTCCGCACCTTACAGCACAATGCGTTTTATGCCCACGGGCGGTGTCACTGCGGACAACCTTAACACCTACCTTGCAAACAATAAAATCGTGTGTTGCGGAGGTAGCTGGATAGTTCCTGCTAAGCTCTTAGACGCAGAAGATTGGGCAGGAATTACGGCGCTTTGCAAAGAGGCTATAAATAAGATGCTCGACTTCAAGATGGTTCACGTAGGAATCAACTGTGCAGACGCCGGCGAAGCTGAGTCGGTTGCAGATATGTTCGACGACGCATTCGGTTTTGCAAAGAAGATTGGCAACAGCTCGATTTTCGCTTCAACCTACGTTGAATGTATGAAGTCGCCTTTCAAGGGCAAGATGGGTCACATCGCCGTATCTACCAACTCGGTAAAGAGAGCGGTATATCAGTTAAAGGCTAAGGGCTACGAAGTTGACGAAAGTACCTTTAAATACGACAAGGCAGGCAACTTGACTGTGGCGTATTTGACGGCGGACTTCGGCGGATTTGCCGTACACCTCGTGCAAGCAAAATAACGCTTTGTAAATATGCTTCGCGATAGTTCGTTGCCTTTGCGTTTTACCTCGGTCATTTACCATTTAAAGTAAACTCCCGTCGGCAAATCCGCAGGCTCCTGCTCTCGCTCGCATCTTTCCAAAGGGACATACCCCCAATAAGGTGAAGATTTTTTAAAAAAATATTTTCACCGCTTAAAAATCATTAAACAATAAAATAATTAAAAATATATAGGAGATAAAAAACTATGAAAAAAATCGTAACCATGGGCGAAATTATGCTTCGTCTTTCCACCCCCAACAATGAGAAGTTCATTCAGGCTGATGAATTCGACGTATGCTACGGCGGCGGCGAAGCTAACGTTGCAATTTCCTGCGCTAACTACGGCCACAAGGCTGAGTTCGTAACCGCAGTTCCTGCAAACGAAATCGGCGACTGCGCAGTTGCTGCTTTGAGAAAGTACGGCGTAGAAGTTGACCACATCGCTCATTGCGGTGAAAGACTTGGTATCTACTACCTTGAAACAGGCGCTTCTATGAGACCTTCCAAGGTTGTATATGACAGAGCGCACTCTTCAATCTCCACCGCTACGGCAGCTGACTTCGATTTCGACGCAATCTTTGAAGGCGCTGATTGGTTCCACTTCACAGGAATCACTCCCGCTGTATCCGATGCGGCTGCAGTTTTAACCGAAGAAGCATTAAAGGCTGCTAAAAAGCACGGCGTAACCGTTTCCGTTGACCTTAACTTCCGTAAGAAGCTCTGGTCTTCCGAAAAGGCAAAGAAGGTTATGACCAACCTTATGCAGTACGTTGACGTATGTATCGGTAACGAAGAAGACGCTGACCTCGTTTTAGGCTATAAGCCAGGCGAAACCGACGTAACCAAGGGTGATTTGGAACTTGCAGGTTACAAGGATATCTTCCAGAGAATGTGCAAAGACCTTGGATTCAAGTATGCAATCTCCTCTCTCCGCGTATCTCACTCCGCGTCGGATAACGGTTGGTCGGCTTGCATCTACGAAGCTTCTTCCGGTGAATTCTATCACTCCAAGGAATACAGAATCTGCCCTATCGTTGACCGTGTAGGCGGTGGCGACAGCTTCGCAGGCGGTACTATCTGCGGTTTCCTCGACGGTAAGAACTTCAAAGACGCCCTTGAGTTCGGCGTTGCCGCATCTGCATTGAAGCACACTATCCCCGGCGACTTCAACCTCGTAAGCAGAAAGGAAGTAGAGGCTTTGGCTGGTGGCGATGGTTCCGGCCGTGTTCAGAGATAACATTATCTAAATATTTGCACGCACACACACGCACGTGTGTGCGTGCATAAAAACGCTTTGCGTATAAGCTTCGTAATAGTTCGTCTAGCTGTGGCAACTTTCAGTCATTTACGTTTATGTAAACTCCTTCAAGTTTTCCTCGCTCTCCTGCTCTTACTTGCTTCTCCGCAAAGACACATACCCGAATAAGGTGGAGAATATTAAAAAAATTCAACCCCGAATAAGGTGGGGAATATTAAAATAATACAACCCCGAATAAGGTGGAGAATATTAACCACATTTATTATTTATTCTTCATTCTTTAATCTCAAATAGGTAAAACAAAAATGCAGATAGCTTTCAGAACCCACGACTTGGGGGTTAAGGGCATTAAACCCGAAATTGAAAAATTACACGATTGCGGAATAGATGCGGTACAGCTTGTGGCGTATAAGTTCGTAGAAGAAATACCCTACAAACCCGGTGCGCTTAACGAGCAAAACGCAAAGGAGTTGGGCGACGCGTTAAGGGCAAACGGCATAACCGTACCCCTCATAGGCGCATACTTCAACCCCGTCCACTCCAACAAGCAAAAGGTGGCTGACTGCAAGCAAATTTACAAGGACTACTTAAAGTATTCCTCCCTTTTAGGTTGCCCTATCGTGGGCAGTGAAACGGGTTCTTTCAACGACGATAAGTGGACGTACAACCCCTTAAACCGTACGGAAGATGCGCTCGCTACCGTAATTCAAACCTTTACCGAACTTGCCGACTATGCAAAGAGCGTAGGCGCGTATATCGGTATGGAGGGTGCGGCAGGACACGTCTGTTGGAATCCGTCCGTATTAAAAAGGGCAATAGACGGTGTTAACCGTGACAACGTTAAGGTCATTTTCGACCTGTATAATTACCTCGACGCCTCCAATTACGACAGGTATATGGAGATATTGGACGAGGGATTAAAGCTGTTTGCGGGCAAGATAGTCGTATTCCATATGAAGGACTTTATAGTAGAAGACGGCAAAATCAAGCAGGTAGTTCCGGGTAAGGGACTCTTCGATTACCCTGCAATACTGTCAAAAATCAAGGCATACGATAAGGACGCCGTATTGGTGTTGGAAGGCACCACGGGCGAAGATATTATCCCCTGTACTCAGTTTGTTAAAAGGACGTGGGAGGAGGTTTAACTTCCCCGTGTCTTTAAAGGCTTTAAGCCCCGTATAGCGTACGGGCTTACTAAAAATAAATTATATTTTAAGGAAACGTAATCTATGAAATTCGACGTGCGTTATGCAAATCATCCCGACGATTCTAAAAAGTACGACACTAAGGAATTGAGGGAAAAGTATTTAATCAAAAAACTTTTTGAAGAGGACGATATTTTATTGACCTATTCCCATCAGGACAGAATAATCGCAGGCGGTGCAATGCCCGTTAAAAAATCTCTTTCCTTGGGAACTTTTAAGGAACTTGCAACGGCATACTTCCTTGAAAGAAGGGAAATGGGCGTAATCAACATCGGCGGTGCAGGCGTAATTACGCTTGACGGCAAGAAGTGGGAAATCGGACATAAAGAGGGTATTTATATCGGTATGGGAACCAAGGAGATAGAATTCTCCTCGGCAGATGCTTCTAACCCTGCAAAATTCTATATCAACTCCAGCCCTGCTCACAAGACCTATCCCACCGTTAAGATAGTTAAGCCCGTTGAAGGAGTTAACCCTCCCGAAGGAACCCGCTACTGCGTTCAGCGTCATTTAGGCGACCAGATAGGTATCAATAAGAGAACTATAAATCAGTTCATAGTCGGCGACGTGTGCGAGAGCTGTCAGCTCGCTATGGGTATGACCGAACTTGCCCCCGGCAATGCTTGGAACACCCTTCCTTCTCACACTCACGAAAGGAGAATGGAAGTGTATATGTACTTTGAAGTTCCCGAAGACCAGGCGGTTATTCACCTTATGGGTACGCCTAAGGAGACGAGGCACATCATTATGCACAACGAACAGGCGGTTATATCGCCTTCGTGGTCAATCCATTCAGGCGTAGGCACTCACAACTATACCTTCATTTGGGGTATGTGCGGTGAGAATCAGACGTATGACGATATGGACAACATCAAGACCCAGGATTTAAAATAATTCCGGTAAAAATTAAATAAAACAATCAAGAGGGAAAATTAAATGTCAGTATTACTTTTTAAAGACGTAAACAAAGTATATCCCAACGGATATCACGCCGTACACGACTTCAACATGGAGATCAAAGACGGTGAGTTCATCTGCCTCGTAGGCGACTCCGGCTGCGGTAAGTCCACGACGCTCCGTATGATTGCAGGCCTTGAGGAAATAACCTCCGGCGAATTCTACATCGACGGCAAGCTTGCAAACCAGATGACTTCGAGAGAGAGGGGAATTGCAATGGTATTCCAGTCCTACGCACTCTATCCCCACCTTACCGTGTACGAAAACTTAGCTTTCGGCCTTATGCTTGAAGGTATCGACGCAGACGTCATCGAAGAAAAGGTTCAGGCAACCGCTAAGATCTTAGGTCTTACCGATTACCTTGAAAGATTCCCCAGAAATCTTTCAGGCGGTCAGTGCCAGCGTGTAGCCGTAGGCCGTGCCTTAATTAGAAAGGTTAATATCTTCCTTATGGACGAACCTTTATCCAACCTCGACGCAAAGCAGCGTGTTACCA
>JBJEVA010000078.1:0-16175 GCA_051884115.1 Candidatus Coproplasma sp.
TCAACAACGGCGGACACGCACAATATTTTTTCAACCTTTCAAGTATTTGCGATTTGCAAAAAGAGATGGCAACGTTGGAAACTGTTTTACCCACTCAACTTAAGGAAAGGCTTAAAACTGCTTATAATGCATTTTTAGCTTTAGAAGAAAGCGACGATAAAAAGGCAGAAGAAATTTTAGAGCAGTGCGACGATTCTTTTTATGAAAACGAAAAAGAAATTAACCGCATATTGCAAGAATACGCAGATACAATCGAGTTATAATTGAACACTTCACACATGACAAAAGGCTCCCGGAAAGATATCCTGGAGCCTTTTTCTATTTTGTTAGTTTTATATCATTTTTGAAATAGGCATAAGAAAAGCATTGAAACCAATCAATTTGCCCGTTATGAATACTAACGATTTTGATTATGCAGGGTACCAAATCTTCTGAGGATATTCCCCGTTATTTATCTCCCTGCCATAAAGTTTAATACTTTTATCTGCCGACATATTATTTTTATCACTTTGCAGAATCAATTCATACCCCTGTGAGTAATACGAACCGCTAATCATAATTGTTTGCGTCTGTTCTCCGTCTTTCATTTCATAGACGATAAACTGTGAATCTTCAAGAAAGTACAGCACGAACTGTGTTTCTCCCATCTCGTGAGTATATGTACCCACACCGAACCTACGGCACCCCTGAAACACATAAACGCTAAACGATTTATCGGTTGTTTCCCAACAAACTTCCTGTCGCACGCTTGCGTCATAACTATTGCCGTCAATCTCGGTAGCCGTTATAATTATTTTTTTATCATTTAATTTACCGTCGAATAAACTGTCATAAATAAATTCGAGTTCTACGCAAGTATCGTTTTTGATATCATATCCGCCACAGAGGTATTCCGCTTCTACAAGTTTACGTCCGTAATAATGAGCATTGTCCTGCAACACAACGAATTCCAATGCAATCCCGTAGTCGTTATCTTCCGACCTCCAAATCACGTTTTTTAAATCGTTTTGTCTGTTAATATTGTGTGGTGAACACCCTGCAATCGAAAATAGACCAAGGCACAAAATTAGAGACGATAAAAACAGTTTAATCTATTTTCGCATAATCTGTTAAACTCCTTAATCATAAGGTCTTATTAAATACAAAACCCGTTTACCTTATTCCTCCACACATATATCCGTGCAGAGAATGGCGAGGAGTTCACCGTCGGCTGACAGCTGAACGTAGAAGTTTTTGAAAATTCTATAGACGGGAAGCCCATCCGTGATATTGCCGACAATCAAGTTTTTGCTTTCGGGGTCGTAACGCTCGCTACCCTCGAAAGCAATTCTCCAACAAGTATCGTTTTCAAGCTTTTGCGTTTTAGTTACGTACAGACTGCCTTCGCATACATTTTGAGGCATAGTAATTCTTTCCTGCATAACGTCTTCAAGATATATCTGTCCTGAAGAAAAATTAACGATACGGCAGGTTTCGCCGTCAACTGTTATACAAAAAATTGTTCCGTCAAAGTATAATACGATATCGCCGTCCGCCCCGCCGTCGCACATAAGGCTGTCGCCGTCGTAATAAATACGTATATTTTCGTCGGCTTCACCCTCTTCTACGGTGAAACGCACATTACGCAACAAGTTTTGTTCTCTATCGATTTCACGTTCGATGGGTATTAGTTTTTGGCGCAAACCCTTGACAAGTTTATTATTGATAAACAGTCCGACAGCCATCGGTACAATGGACAAAACAGACCACGCTGAAGAGGGGAATAAAATGGCGAGCACCCAGCTAAGCACAATGCTTACGGCAATAAAGATAAGATAAATTTTACCCTTAAATTTATTAAAGTTCTCGCTTAATTTATACCATTCAAGGTTTTTGGCGTAGTCGGGGTTAGCTTCAAGCTCTGCTTTCTGCCTCTTTTCCACGTCGTACATTTTAATCTTCATGGGCAATGAAAATATTATCGACGAACCGAATATCGCAGTTAATGCCACGGGCATGGCGTAACCTGTAAAATTCTTACCGAAGATTGATTGGGAGGCTAACAATATGATTGTGCCTGCAATAGCAATAGCGGAAAATATAATCAAGCCTATCGTAAAAATTTTAGAGTATTTTTTGCGTACATCCTCCGCCTCGTCGTACAGCTGTTTATCGGGAAATATGTATTTAAAGGTCTGCATGGTGGGGTCGGTCTGCACGTTGTATTCGTGCTTGCGCCCCTGTGCTTGGTCTATTTTGCTTGCCTCGCCCGCGGTCTGCTGTTCAACCGTCTTGCCCTGTTGCTGTTTAATTGTGGAATGAATTATATATGCCAAGGCAATGGTCAGCGCACCTGCAAGAAGAACAAAGAAGGATACCGTACCCCATATTCCGAAATCTTCGCTATCGGGGTTTCTAATTACCTCCATAACCATACAGGCGATAAAGCCGACAAAACATATACCGGCTATTACCCAAGCCCACCATAATCTTTTGAAGGTAGATTTTTTATCTTGAACTACCTTTTGCCTGTATGAGGTTACTTCAGGCATTTCCCCCGAATAAGCTGGGCGGTTTAAAATGGACTTGTACATTCCTCTGAAAGATAGCCAAAGGCATAGGCTGGCTATGGCAAAGCCTACCCAGGAAAAGATAGCCACCGCCATTATTATAACTGCCCATTCCTGATTTATGTAAGGCTCAAGTGCAAGTTCCAACACAATCACCAAAATGCATAGTGCATAAAATATGATTGATACAACCGTCTTTGCACTGTACCATTTATACAGCGACTCACGCTCCCGCTCGTCGCTGACCGCCCTTGCATACTTTGCAAACCACTTTTTGAACATTGTTTTTCTCCCATACTAAAAAGTGCGTAGCCGAAACTACGCACCGAAAAACGCAGTTTCGCTTCTGTTGCGACACAGTTCACATCAACCTGGATATGACAAGCAAGCCTACGTTTTTACCAAACGTATGGCCAGGCTGAAAAGATATTAAACTGTGTTGCAGTATTAGTATAGCACACTATGTACAAAAAAATCAATCTTAAGTGTAAAAATCTGAAAGTTTTATTTCACAGTTTATTTAAAATAGTTTTAGTTTTATTGAAAATTTTTGCATCTTTAGCTTTAAAAAAAACGATAATGAAAAACCAGAAAAAATTTTAGAGCAGTGCGACGATACCTTTTATGAAACGAGGAAGAAATTAACCGCATATTGCAAGAATACGCTGACACAATCGAATTATAATTGAATACTTCAAACTAATAAAATACGGAGGGTAGCGATAACTATCCTCCGTGTTTTATTCTTTGATTATGTTGTCCCTTTCTACGTCTATTTGTCAGATGGGAAAAGAACATTTACGGTAGTGCCTTCGGAGAGCTTGGACTTTAACGAGAGTTCTGCGTTGTACAGCTCGCACACATGCTTAACAATTGCGAGTCCTAAACCCGTTCCGCCCGTTGCGCGCGAACGCGATTTGTTAACCCTGTAAAATCTTTCAAATATCCTGCTCTGCTGGGAGGCGTCTATCCCTATGCCGTCGTCGGATACGGTTAAATATGCTCTACCGCTCTCCGTACCCATTTTTATTATAACGCTTCCGCCCTCGTTATTATAGCGCACACCGTTTTCCGCAAGGTTTTTAATTAGCCCGTAGATATGCTCCCTTTCGGCGGTTACGCTCGCACTGCCTTCAAAACTTAAACTAACCTTTTTTTGTGCGCAGAGCGGTTGCAACTCTTCGCATACCTCTTTTGCAACCTCATCCAAATTTACAGGAGACAGGTTGTCCTTTTCGAGCTTTGAGTTTTCAAGCTTACTTAAATCGAGCATATCGTTTAAAAGGCTTATAACCCTGTTGATTTCCTTGTCGATTCGCTTTGAATAGCCGATTACTTGTTCGTCCTTACTCTGCATAGACACCATATCGTTAAAGCCCTTTACGGCGGTTAGCGGAGTTTTAAGCTCGTGAGAGGCGTTGGCGAAGAACTCCGCCCTTCTCTTCTGACTTTTCTTTTCCTGAGTGACGTCGCAAAGCACTACGATTATTAAATTGCTTTGAGTATATCTTGCGGTGCAAAGGTAGTAACTGCCCTCCATTTCAAGCTCAAATATTACGTCCTTTTTATCGCCTGCGCACTGCGTTACGGCGGAGATGAACGCCCTGTCTGCGGTAAGCGCGTCTGCTTTTTTACCCACAGGCTCTTTTACGCCGAATATGTTTTTAAGGCTGTCGTTGGCAATCACCGTGTTGAGTTCGTCATCGAACACCGCAATACCGTCTGTTACGTTGGCAAGCACATAGTCGAGCTTTTTCTTCTCGTCTTCGGCTGTCAAAATCGTATCTTGCAATTTTTCGCTTAAATCGTTGATTGCAGACAGTATGCCGTTTACGTCCTCGTCGTCGGTAGAGGGGGTTATTTTTTTATACGAACCGTTTTCTATTTGTGAAAGTCCTTCCCTTACCTGTTTTAACGGCTTTAACAAAACACCGCTTAAAAGTACGCTTGCGACAACCGAGCCGAGCCACACGGCAAGCAGTATAAATATATCGGGAACAATCGATTTAAGGGCATAGGCATTTACACTCTCCATAGGGATTGCCACGCGGATATATACGAACGAATCGCCTGTTTGTACCTTTTCGGCATAATACATCAAATCCTTTTTTAACGTATTGCTCCTGCGGACAACAACCTTGGGTTTGCCGTTTGACGCCGATATTATCTCCTCCCTGTAAAGGTGGTTTTCCTCGCTTAACTGCAAGCTGTCGGCAATGACCGTACCGTCTGCGCCTATTACCGTCACCCTCACCTCGCCGTCGGCAGGAAAGGTAAGGCTATCCGAATAATTTTGAGCATAGACGGCTGTAATTTCTTTAATCTTTTTTTCGCTTAAATCACGGTTGTTGCTGTTCGTCACCGCTATGCCGAGTATCAGCGACAGAGCAAGCACTATAAACGCCGTGACTACGTTATAAATTATAAGTTTCTTTTTCATATTAAACGATACCCCACTCCGCGTACCGTGACTATTTGCGCCTCGCCTGCAGATATTGCCTTGCGTAACGAAGAAATATGTATATCGAGGGTGCGTGTTTCGCCAAAATAGTTTTCGCCCCAGACTGTGTTAAACACGTCTTCCCTTGACACAACGTTAGGCGCATTTATAATTAAAAGCTTTAACAGTGAGTATTCCTTAACCGTTAAGTCAAGCATATTCCCGTTTGAATATATTTCGTGATTGGTTTCATTGACGGAGAGATTTTTATAAGATAGACGTGTTGCAGGTGCGCTTTTGCGCAGATTTGCATTTATTCTTGCAATCAGTTCCAAAACGCCGAAGGGCTTTGCTATATAGTCGTCCGCACCCATATTCAGCCCCTTGACCTTGCTAAGCTCCTCCCCCTTAGCGGACACCATAATTACGGGTACCCCCGCATATATGGCGTTTTGTTTAAGCTTTTGCAAAATTGCAAAGCCGTCCTCCCCGTCTAACATTATATCTAAAATTATCAAAGAGGGGAGCTTGCCTTCAAGCGTTTTAAACAGCTCTTCGCCGTTTTCAAAGGCGGAGCAATCATAGCCGGCGTTGGCTATTGCAACCTTATAAAGTTCCCTTATGTCCTCTTCGTCGTCAACGCAATATATAAGTTTCTTTTCCATATCTGCTCCTTTAAGGCTGAGTTAAACCTATGTTCGTCGGCACATACCCCTTAGGCAATGGCATAAATCAGCCTATTTTATGATAGCCTGTAACGGCGTATTCAACCCACTCGCCTATGTTTACGGCGTGGTCGGCAATGCGCTCTAAGTACTTTGCAATCATCATAAAGAGTATAGCTTGGTCGGCGTTTTTGCCGTCCTGCTGAATGAGAGAAACGAGTTCGCCCTTAATCTCTTTAAACAGCTCGTCAACGTTATCGTCCCTCTTTTCAAGCGAACGGGCTAAGTCCAAATCGCGGTTGATGTAGCTTAACACGCTGTCCTTTACCATTGCGATTGCAAGCTTTGCCATACGCTCTATATGCTTAGGCTCCTTTATAAAGGGTTCGTCGCCGAACTGGAATGAAAGCTCGGATATATCCGCCGCCTGGTCGGCTATACGCTCTAAGTCGGTTATCATCTTCAGTGCCGAACTCACTTCCCTGAAATCGCTTGCAACAGGGTGTTCCATTAAAAGTATTTTAAGACAGTCGCCTTCAATCTCGTGTTCCTGTGCGTCAATGTGCTTATCTTCGGAAATAACTTCCTGTGCAAGCTCTTTATCCCTATGCACAAGTGAGTTAATTGACTTTTCTATGGCGATTTCCACCCCACGGCACATCGTTACAAGCTTATTAAATACGGTGGAAAGCTCTGCCTCATACTTATTTCTTATACTCATTATATACCTAATCTCCTTTAATTACAATAATTTGAAGTAAATGTATGACGGGCTTTTTGTAAGATTAACCGAATCTACCCGTAATGTATCTCTCCGTTCTCTCGTCCTTGGGGGTGGAGAAAATCTGCTCGGTTGCACCGTATTCGACGAGTTCGCCGAGGTAGAAGAACGCCGTCTTATCGGCAACCCTCGTCGCCTGTTGCATATTGTGGGTGACGATTATGATTGTAAGCTCCTTTTCGAGTTCGCCCATAAGCTCTTCTATCTTACCCGTTGATATGGGGTCGAGTGCCGAAGTGGGTTCGTCCATTAAAAGTATTTTAGGCTGAGCAGAAAGCGAACGGGCTATGCACAGTCTTTGCTGTTGTCCGCCTGAAAGCCCCAACGCACTCCTCTTTAATCTATCCTTAACCTCGTCCCAGATGCTTGCCTTTTTAAGGCTGGTTTCTACAATTTCGTCCAAATCGCTCTTCTTTTTTATACCGAACGTGCGGGGTGCGAAGGCTATGTTGTCATATACGCTCATAGGGAAGGGGTTGGGTTTTTGGAACACCATGCCAACGTTCTTCCTAAGGGTGGACAAGTCCATAGACTTATCGTAAATATCCCTTCCGCCCACCGTCACTTCGCCTACTATTTTACAGCCTTCGACCAAGTCGTTCATACGGTTTAAAGACTTTAAAAGGGTTGATTTTCCGCAACCCGAAGGACCTATCATTGCCGTAATTTCGTTGACGTTAACAGTCATATTTATCTTCTTTAACGCCTGAAAATTGCCGTAATACAAATCCAAATCCTTGACGTCAACGGCTACTCCGCTACTGAAATCAAATATATCTAACCCGCAATTCTGATTTTTATTTTCCATAGTAATTTCCTCTTATCCGTTATTTTTAAGTCGCACTCTGCGCTGAATGAAATAGACCGTTAAATTGAGTGCAAGCGATACCATAAGCAATATTACGGCAAGCATATACGCCTGCGGTTTGTAAAGCCCTTCGTTTGCGCAATAATACAAGAGAACCGAGAGAGAACAACCGGGGGCGGTGGGGTCGCCTGAGAATACCAGCGTCGTACCCATCGTGTAGATAAGGGCGGCGGATTCGCCTATAATTCTGCCAATCGAGAGTATGCAGGCGGTGGCAATGCCAGGGAATGCCGAGGGGAGAACTATTTTAAAAATCGTCCTTATCTTGCTTGCGCCAAGCCCTAAGCTTGCCTCCCTTAACGTTACGGGTACCGCCCTTAAGCTCTCCTCGGTAGAGCGGATAATGGTTGGCAAAACGACCAAAATCATTGTAAACGAACCTGCCAAAACGGATAGTCCGCCGAACAATTTTACAAAGAGTATGTTGCCGAAAAGTCCGAAAACAATCGACGGAACGCCCGAAAGCGTATCAATAAACGTCCTTATCACTTTAACTATTTTGCTGTCCGGTTTTGCGTATTCGTTGAGGTATATTGCCGAGCCAATGCCCAAAGGAAGGGCGATTATCAAGGTGAAAAATATTATCTCCAACGTAGCTAAAAGCGACGGCCAGAGCGTAGGAGTTGACAGCGACTGCTTTGTTGAGAAGAAAGATTTATCGAAGTTGGAAAAGCCGTTTACGAGTATAAAAATTATAAGTGTTGTTAAGGCAACGGCAACCGCCGAGGCGCAAACTATTGCAACTATTTTTAATGCTGAACAGCCCTTACCCCTCTTCCTATACACGGGTTTCGCCCCCGTACCTGACGAAAGAGCCATAGCTCCCTTTCTGCCCTTATATTCCTTGGGGACAAGGTTTAAAGATAGGGTAATTATAAGTATAAACACCAACAGCACAAGTCCCGTGCCGATTAGCGCACTGCGGTGTATGCCCGTTGAATAGCCCATCTCCAACACTATGTTTGTGGTTAGCGTTGAAATATAGGAGAACAAGCCGTTGGGCAGAAACACCCTGTTACCTGCAACCCATATAACCGCCATAGCCTCGCCCATAGCCCTGCCTACGCCTAAAATCAGCGCCGACACAATTCCCGAACGGGCAGAGGGAACTACCGCTTTGAACACCGCCTGTGCCTTAGTGTTGCCCAACGCTAACGCTCCCTCGAAATAGCTCCTCGGAACGGCGTCTATCGCCGTCTTTGAAAGGGAAGTTACCGTAGGCACAATCATTATTGAAAGGAGGATTGAACAAGCCAATACACCCTGACCTATGCCGTCTGCACTGATTGAAGAGAGTACGGGGACTAACATCTCCAACCCGAACAGACCGAACACAATAGAGGGTATGCCTGCAAGCAATTTTATAATCTGGTCGAAGATTGTGCTTAAATTTATTTTATTCAAAGTATTGACGAGTTTAATTAAAAATTTTGAATTACCCTCGTACTTTATATGCAGTTTTGTAGGACACCAATATGAGAGAAATACCGCCGTAAACACTCCCACAGTTCCGCCTATTACGACTGAACCGAGCGTTACTATTATTGAGTTTATAATAAGATAGAGTATGCCGTACTTGCCGTTACCGGGCGACCATACCTTGCCGAAGAGGAATTTAAAAAAACCAACCTCCCGAAAAGCCGGTATAGAGCCGTAGAGAATGTAGCCTATGATGCCGAATACCGCCACTATAGACGCCAAAGCGCATATAAAAAATATGAATTTTGCGGAGACGTCTTTTGCTTTATTTTTATTGACTTTTATCATAACGCATTATGCGGTGAAGATTTTTTTGACCTTCACCGCTCCTTATTCGTTTTTATGCTGAAAATTATTCAGCGGTCTTTACGATTGCCGTACCGTTTTTGTAGAGGTTGTAAAGCTGTTCAATCGTTACGTTTGTAAGCCAGCTTCCGCTCTTAACGACTACGGCAATGCCGTCAACGGCGATTTTACGGGAAACAACTCCCGTTTCGGTTGCCTTTAAATCCCTCGAAGCCATACCGATATAGTTACCGGTTGTATCGCTCTGAGCCTGAGTGATACCTGTACCGGAGTCACTCTGGTTTACGGAAATGGTGATATTAGGATTTGCCTCCTTATATTTTTCCGCGAGTTTATTCATAATAGGGGTTACGGACGATGAACCGCCGATTGATAGTGAAGTTTTCGTTCCGCTGTACGCCGTGTAGTTTGTCACTACTAAATCGGGTACGGTTACGTAACCGTTGGAACTGATTAAAGTCTGTCCTGCTTGGCTTTCGATAAAGCTGATGAAGTTTTGAATTAAATCGTTATTATCGTAAGAGGACTGCTTATATACGATATTGAAAGGTCTTGCAAGCTTATAATTTCCGTTTGCAACGTTCTGTGTGGTGGGTTCTACGCCTTCAAGGCTGACTGCCTGAATCGAACTATATTTGGAAACCGAACCCATAGACATATAGCCTAAAGTGTCGTACCTTTGAGCTACGGCAGAGCCTACCGCATCGGTGGAGTTGCTGGTAGAAACGCAAGGCGCATATTCTACGTCCTTTAAACTTCCGGCAGAAGTTTTTACGAGTTCTTCAAAAGCTCCCCTTGTACCCGAACCGCTTTCACGCGATACCGCCTTAGTTATATTGCTGTTTGCATTATCCTTATTTTTGTTACAACCTACTGCCGTAATTGCGCATACGCTTACCGCCATACACATTGCCACTGCGCCGAGCGCAATCTTTTTCATTCTTGTCATATTTTTATTCTCCTTAAAAATTTGTGGTTTGTTTTTTGTTTACGCTTGCATTTTAACGCAAAATAAAAAAGCTAACTACCTAATTTTAGAAAAGTATTTGTAAATTTTATGTAAAGTATTCAGCCCCTTATAACGCAAAAACCGATGCAACTAACTTTGCATCGGTATGTAAATACGTTATAAAAACCGTAGCCTTTGTGGGTTACGGTTTAGTAAGTTTTAAATTTTTAAGACGTCTTTAAGGCTTTGGCAAGACCGCCTTCGCTCGTTTCCCTGTATCTTCCGCAGATATCGCAACCCGTTTCGTACATGGTTTTAATTATTGTATCTAACGAAACTTTACGGGTATAGGTTAAGAAGTTTGCAATATTTACGGCGTTAATAGCCCTCATCGCCCCTACTGCGTTACGCTCTATGCAGGGAATTTGCACAAGACCGCCTACGGGGTCGCAAGTAAGCCCTAAGTGGTGTTCCATAGCCACTTCCGCGGCGTACTCAATCTGCTCGATATCCATTTCGTACAGCTCGGCAATGCCTGCCGCCGCCATAGAGCAAGCCGAACCTATCTCCGCCTGACAACCGCACTCCGCACCGCTAATCGAGGCGTTGGTTTTTATTAGGTTGCCGATAAGCCCTGCCGCCGCCAATGCCCTGACAATCTGTGCGTCGGTGAACTTATGCACCCTCTTCATATAGTACATAACCGCAGGAATGACACCGCAAGCACCGCAAGTAGGTGCGGTTACTACCACTCCGCCGGAAGCGTTCTGCTCTGCCACGGCAAAGGCGTAGGCGCAAATTGTTCTGTTTTGCGCAATCTCCGGCGTTTCGCCGATGTGCTTGCTGTGCCAAAGATAGCTTGCCTTGCGCATTACGTGCAGTCCGCCGGGGAGTTCGCCGTCGCCTGCGTTTAGCCCCTCTTTTAAAGTTGCCTGCATCTGAACCCAAACCTTATTTAAATAGTTCTCCATATCGGGTTCGATTGAAAATACGTAGTCGGAGAGGCGCATATCCGTTTCCTTTAAATATGCCTTAATCTCCTCAAAGGTGTTCAAGGGATAGACTTCGGGGGTAGCGGCAATTTTTTCGCCGAGGAAGATTATCTTACCGCCTCCAACCGATAACACGGTGTGCGTTGCAACCTCCTTACCGCCCTCTAAAACGCTTACGTACATAGTATTGGGGTGAGGCAAATCACTCTTCTCGGTATCGAAAATTACCTTTACGCTATCGCCTAAAACCCTGTATAAAACGGTATCCGTGCCGTGACCTTTGCCCGTTAACGCAAGCGAACCGCACAGCGTTATGACAAACGTGGCTTCGGGGTACAGACTCTTCAATTTCTTTGCCGCCGATTCGGGACCCATACTGTGAGAGCTGGAAGGTCCTACGCCTATGCGGTACAATTCCTTTAAAGACTGCATAAAATTTTCTTTTCTCCGCTAATTATATCTCAACAGAATTTTTAATAAGCAATGCCCTTGCCGTATCGACACTGTCTGCACCGCTCTTGTTTTTAACGGGTGCAAACTCCTTCTCCCTATCGATTTCTACGGCAACGCAACTACCCGAAAGGCTTACCATATCGGTTGCAAGCTGTTCTAATTTATAGCCGTTAGGCTCTTCGGGGACGAACTTCTTTCCGCCCTTTATGCAGGGGATTTTCTTTGCCGAAAGGTGATATCTTAACTTGCCTTTAAGCGTATCTTTAAGCTTATCTACGTTGAAAAGATAGTTTAAGGTTACGCCGTAACAATACACAAGCTCACCTTTCGTATCGTGCCTAACCTTATATTTTTGAGGCATATCGAAGTATTCTACAACGGTAGGCGTGCCGTTCTCCTTGCAAAGAACCCCCACCTTTTCTTCGGGGGAGAGTTTTTTAACCACCTTTGCACCGCAAGAGACGCCCGAAGAGATGGTTGCACCTATGAACACAGGGTCGCATATACGCTGTAAAACGTTGTCAACGCTTACTACGTTTACCCATTCAATGCCCTGTTTTTTAAGCAATTTGCCGAAGCCTGCATTGACTAACGCCGCATACCAACCGCCGTTTCCGTCGGGGGTTAAAACAGGTCTGTACTTCTCCTCCATTAAAATCTTGCCTTCAAAATCGATTGCGGGAGCAACGCCCTGTAAGTAGAAATTGATTTTCTTAGGGTCATACCCGAAATACGCGTTATCTTCAAAGAATTTACGGGTTGCAGTGTCGTTTAATCTGCTCGTCATTATGAACACGTAGGGCGCAACGCCTGACTTTTCCACTACCTCTTTAAGGTTGTTTATAAGACACTCGAAGATTGAAAGCTGTCTGTTAACGCCTATATTGAAGGTACCCTTAGGTCCGTCGTAGCCAAGCCTCGTACCCTGTCCGCCGGCAAGGATAACTACGCATACCTTACCCCCTCTTATGGCAGATAAGCCCGTTTCCGTAAAGCGTTTATTCTGCTTTTTTACATCCTTTAATGAAAGGGCGTCGGCAGGGCTAAGCTCACCTAATTTATAGGTTGCGTTTATATCTACCGTTTTGAACGCAGAAAAATCTATTTCTTCCAGGGTAGAAAGTAAGGTCTCCTTCTGGTTGTCGCTAAGTTTTGAATAATAGTGCAGTACATGTTGTTGATTGTATTTTTCAAGTAAGGCTTCCGCAGCGTCGAAGTTCATATACAGTTCCCCTAAATTTTTGTTTGTTACTATTATAATCGAGGTTGACAGGTCAAATTATTCCTCTATTTATTATATAATATAGTGAAAAATATGTCAATTTTTAAAGATAAAGAAAAGCAAAAATTAAAGCCGAGATTGAAGGCAATTGTGCAACCCGTGTGAGCGTTAGGGGGAATTTTTTATCATAATCTTGACAATCGCAAAAGAGGGTATTATACTGATTATGTATATTTAAACGCTATTAAGGAGGAGATTATATGTACTGTCCCGTATGCGGGGAAAAACTTGCCCTATACGTCCATGAACAGGAAGGGCTTGTACCCTACTGCAAGCACTGCGGTGAATACCGTTTCCCTCAGTTCGCAACGGCAGTTTCTATGGTTGTAACAAACCGCGATAAAAATAAAATTCTACTTGCAAAACACAACGGTCAGGACGATTTTGTGCTGTTTGCAGGCTACGTTAAAAAGGGTGAAACGGCAGAAAAAACCGTGACGAGGGAGTTTAGGGAAGAGACTAAGCTCAACGTAGTTAAACACAAATATATGTCCAGCCTCTACCACGAACCGCACAACGTGCTTATGCTCAACTTTTTAGTCATTGCTGAAAACGGAGAGCTTACGCTTGACAAGTCAGAGCTTGAAGAAGCAGTATGGTTCAGCTTCGACGAAGCCCTTGCCTCCATAAGAAAGGAGTCGGTAGCGGAAACGTTCTTGATAAACGCTATTTCAGAACTTAAAAAACAGAATAATATTTAAAAGGAAATTGAAAATGAACAACTTATTGATTTCAGGCGGTGCGTTGGCAGGAATTATCGCCTCCGCTGTGGTTGTGCTTTTGATTATAATTATCGTTTGTTGGGCAATAGGCGTAAGAAACGGTTTTGTTAAGATGAGAAACAACTACGAAGAGGCGTTCTCCTCTATCGACGTACAGCTTAAAAAGAGGTATGACTTAATACCCAACCTTGTTGAAACTGTAAAAGGCTATGCTAAGCACGAATCTCAGACACTTGAAAACGTGATATCTGCAAGAAACAAGGCTGTAGGCGCAGGCACTAACGCCGACAAGATACAAGCCGACGCAGACCTTTCAAGGGCGATTAAGAGCATTTACGCAGTTGCTGAAAATTATCCCGATTTAAAGGCAAGCCAAAACTTTGCCTCGTTAAGCAATCAGCTTTCCGCAATCGAAAATCAGCTTGCCGATTACAGAAGATATTACAACGCTAAAATTAAGGCGTTCAATACGGCAAGAGAACTCTTCCCCAAATCGATTATTGCAAATATGATGCACCTTGAAAAACAGCCCTACTTTGAGTTGGACAGTAGTGAAGAACGCAAGAACGTTGAGGTTAAGTTTTAATTACACATAGGGCGACAAAGCATTTTTGTCGCCTTTTTACGACTTGAAGGGTTTAACGCTTTAATATGCAAATACGCACATATTTACACGTTAAGAAAATTTAGTAACAGCAATTATATGATAAGAGAGAAAATGAAAAAAATTAAACGCATACCCATATTACTATCCTCCCTGCTATGCCTTATCCTTTTAATCTTCGCCCTAACATTTACGGGCGGTACAAACAAAGCGTTTGCATATGAGGATTACAGGTTCACCATAGAGTCCTACTCCGTCGATTACACAATCAATAAAGATAGGACCATGTACGTAGAGGAGATTACTCAAATTAAATTTGAGGGCGAGGACAGTACGGGACACGTTCACCTTATCCCCGTCAACGCAGGCGACCGCGTTCATAACCTTAAAGTCTATGAGCTTTTCGACGGTAAGGAGAGCAAGGTGGAGTACTCCGTCACAGACGAATACTCGGGTTATATCGGTGCGGATATAGGCGACTACTCCAACAAAACGGGGCAGACACGTACGTATAAGCTTACCTATACCTACTCCATAACAAAACCCGTCAACAAAAACGCAATTTATCTTAACCCCATAGGCTTCGGTTGGGACTGCGAAATTAAAAATGCAGACGTAACGTTGCGCCTGCCCGATGGCTATATAAACGACGACTCCTGCTACTTTATAGGTAAAACAACCACTCCTATTTACGTTTCGGGCAACTACTCAAACGGCGTAATTCACCTCACCGCGACCGACCTTGCAAAGGAAAACGGCATTACCTTTAACCTTTATTTTGAGGACGGGGTACTAACCACAAAGACGGACTATTCCCCATATTGGGCGTTTATCCCTGCCTTTATTATCCTTGTAGTTATCATTGTGCTTAGGCTTTTAGTATTCAACAAGGACGGCGTTGCTCCCGTCACAAGCGTTGAGCCTCCCGAAGATATGGACCCTCTTGAAATGGGTAAGCTGATTGACAACAAGATTGACCAGAGCGACGTAACTTCGCTTATCTACTATTGGGCAAGCAAGGGCTACCTTAAAATCGATTTGTCTGACGATAAGGACGTTAAACTGATTAGAATACGCCATTCGCTCCCTGAAAAAGCACCGCAACATCAACGTATAATGTACAACCGCCTGTTTGAGTCGGGAGATATGGTTAGAATCGAAAGCCTTAAAAACTCTTTCTACTCAACGGTCGATACGGTGACGATTAAGGTTAACGCAGAAACGGGCAAATTGTACTCGGGAAGGAGTATGGGCGTATCGGTTATATTCACCCTTCTTGGCGCACTCCTTATGGCGATAACGCCGATTATTATAGGTATGGCGACTATCTCTTATAAGCTCGTAAATTTAATGCCGTTGTTCGCTATAATCCCCTCGTTCATTATTATGGCGTTGATGCAGACGATTAAGTTTAACAAATTCAAGAAAAAGAAGACCTTTTCCATACTTTCGATTTTGGGTACGGTACTCTTATGTGCGGGTTTCACCGCGTTGTATTGTCTGTTCGTTCCCTCATACATAATTGAAGTTCTGCCTAAAATTTTGCTCTGCACGGCTTCCTACCTAATTATTATAGGCTCTGTAACGCTTATCAACAGAACGCCTGCCTACACAGAAAAGCTGAACAAAATACTCGGTTTTAGGGACTTTATAGAGTCGGTGGAAAAGGACAGACTTGAAACTATGCTTGAAGATAACCCCGAGCTGTACTATAACGTTCTGCCCTATGCACAGGTTTTGGGCGTTTCCGACGTATGGGAGAAGAAGTTTGCTTCGCTTACTATCGCTCCTCCCCGTTGGGCTATCGGATATACGCACAGCTCCGTATTCGACTTCATCGTGTTCAATAGCGTTATGCGCAGTGTAAACAGGCAGATGGTTACTTCGATGACGGGTCGCCCTTCCTCCGGCGGTATGAGCGGAGGCGGCGGCGGAAGCTTTGGCGGAGGCGGTGGCGGTGGTCACGGCGGTGGCGGTGGCTTCGGCAGATAAGTTTTTAAGTTAAAGCCTTTACGGCAAAGGATATTGACAAGGCTCTTTGTCAAATGTTGTGGTGGAGATAAAAACTAAAAAGTAAATAATTCT
>JBJEVA010000079.1:0-3531 GCA_051884115.1 Candidatus Coproplasma sp.
GTGGTAAAGAATCGGTTAAAATGCAAAGTTTTATTACCGAGTTAATGGCAAAAGACGAAGTTATTTTAATCCGTGGCAATCACGAAGATTTAATTCTTGAACTGATTGAAAATGCCGATATGTATTTTTCAAGAGATATACGAAAAACACATCATTGGTCTAACGGAACACTTGAAACGGTTGGTGCGTTGACGGGTATGGACGTCTTGAATGATGACTATAAGCAGATTATGGATAAGCTCAAGGAAACGCCATATATCAAGGAAATCATACCAAGTATGCTTAATTATTATGAGACGGAGCATTACATTTTCGTACACGGTTGGATACCGTCGGTTACAATTTCGTCGTATTGGGAGGACGGCTATCTTCCGTATCCTGATTGGCGAAACGCAAGCAAGAAAATGTGGGATGAGGCACGTTGGATAAATGGTATGTTCGCATATTTTCAAGGTGTTACGGAAGTTGGAAAGACTATTGTGTGTGGTCATTATCATTGTTCTTGGGGACATTACTTCCTTGGAGATGCTAAAAGCGAGTTCGATGACGGAAGTAAATTCACTCCTTTTCGTAGGAATGGAATAATTGCAATCGACGCTTGTACGGCATATACGAAAAAAGTAAATTGCATTGTGTTGGAGGACTAAATGGAAAAAGAAACGATAACCGTTGAAATAACGATTGTCAAGGATATAAAAGAAAAAGCAGAGGAAGTGATGGATACGCTCGGCGTGGATTTTAATACCGCCGTCAATCTGTTCGTCTATCAGGTTTATTATACAAAGAGTATTCCTTTCCCGATAAAACTTTCTTCCGAGCAACGTTGGGGTATGTAACGGAAATGACGCCATATTACGAGTTTTGCTTGGACGATTATTCAGCACCAACCTGCACGTCGGGTTATAAATACTATTACGGCACAAAAGAGAATATTCAAAAACTGTTGGATAACGTTGAAAAAGAAAAAGCCATACCTGAACAGGAAGTGTTCCGTGAGTTCTGCAACGGAAATACAAAGGTTATGAACATTGCAGGCTTTACAAAAGTGCGTTTTGCAAAGAGAGTAAAGCTCATATCGGAAAAGAAAATCGACTTGGACGAAAGAGAAACGTATACATATACTAACCCGTATGGGTTCAAGTATATTATTTCTATGCGCTTTACTGTGAACAGAGTATTACTGTTGAAAAGCGGAGACAAGTATGTGATTGCCTATTACGCTTTAATAAGAGACCCTAAGTATAAAAGCGAACTATTGCAAGATGATTGGTCTACAATAGATATGTTTTGGGGCTTTCCGGCAATGATTAAATCAACAGGTGAAAAGGACGATTATTTTTTGGAGAATATGCTGTATATGCCTGAAAAAGTCTTTGATAACATAACGGATGCGGAACAGTATTTTATGGATATGCAGAAAGTTGATTATCAGATGTTTTTTGAGGACGTATTCGGCGACGGTTAAAGCATTATGAGTATGGATTTGGAAATTAGGAAGTTGGTTAAACCGACGATAGAAGAAATTAACGAAATAGAAATCTTGGAGAACTATTATGTATTACAAGACGAGGATGATGACGGCTATAAACTAATTGCCGCCCCAAAAGGTGATTTTGCTTTTCATAACATTGCAAACGAAGATATTTTTCAGGAAAAAATCTTGTTTCAGAAAGTGATGAACTACCCTAAACTATTTAGTTTTGCAGGGTTTACCGAAGAAGAAATTTGTCAGGGAATAAGCCTGTCCCGATATTTATATGACTATGCGGTTTACGTTTCAAAAGACGGGGTACGGAAAGAAGTATCGACGTCAGAAATTGAACGGTTCTACGATAAAGTGGAAGTGCCGTCCTTAATAACAAAATGCAAGGTTTTGTACTCTCCCGATTATTATTCAGGCTTTGATAGTAAAGAATTCTATAAAAGAATTAGGAAACACATACCGTCATTTGATTCATATTGCTATTTCAAAGTGGATAATGAGATGCTTTCAAAGGTTGAAGTTCCGTTTTTGATTTTCGACAGAAACAAAGGCAAGTGCTTTATTTGGGTAGAAGATTGATTTCTATGTAGGTATATATACGACCAAACGGTTGAAAAAACATAACGGCTGTGCTATAATAGAAATATAAATACAAGAAGGTAATTTCTATTATGCCTACAAAAAGGGAAGATACGCCGAGACGTCTCGCTCAAAGAAAATACGAGGAGAGACATAAAGAAGAGCGCAAGCAGACAAGCGGAAATTTTCAGGCTATGATGCCCCGTGCTGTTTATGAGGAAATCAACGTGTTTTTGAAAGAAAACAATATATCCAAAGTTGATTTGGTGATTGAGGGCTATAAAGCACTCAAAGAAAAGCAAAAGAAATAAGGTTTGGTACGATATGGGTGACGGTGTAATTGTTAGCTATAAAAAACTTTGGAAACTCTTGGTTGAAAAAGGAATAGGCAAAACGGAATTGAAAAACAAAGCGGGCGTTACATCGACTGTAATGTCAAAACTCGGTAAAGGCGAGCCTGTGCATTTAGAGGCTTTAATAAAAATCTGCAATGTTCTGCATTGCGATATTGGAGACGTTGTTGAAATTTCTTTCGAGGAAAAGCAGGGGGAACAACAATGACAAAACACGTTATTATTTGGAAATTAAAGGATACCGTTGAAAATAAAGAAGAAACATTAAGGAGCATTAAGAACGCATTAGAAGGCTTGGTCGGAAAAATAGACGGGCTTGAAAAAATGTGTATCTTGATAGATAAACTTCCCTCTTCGTCGGGGGACTTGATGATGGATTCTCTTTTCAGCGATAACGAGGCTCTCAAAAACTATCAGAATAATCCCCTGCATTTGGAAGTCGCTAACGGACTTGTTCGTCCGAACGTGGACGTTCGTCTGTCCTTTGATTTTGAAGAGTGATTAAAAAGCTATGTTCATTCGACAATATCAAAGTGAAGATTTTGAATTGGTTTCACAATTGTTTTATTCAACCGTGAATTGTATCAACGCAAAGCATTATTCGCCAAAACAGCTTGACGCATGGACGAGAAACTCAGATTGTTTGCGGACACGGCAAAATGATTTATTAAAGCAACGTACTTTAATTGCTGTAAAAGACGGTGTAATAGTCGGCTTCGGCAGTATTGATAATTCTGGTTGCTTAGATTTGCTTTTCACACACAAAGATTATCAACACCAAGGAATCGCTACTGCGTTATGCAACGAGTTGGAGAAAGGCTATGTACAAATAAAAACCTTTTCTTCTATTACCGCAAAGCCATTTTTTATAAATCGTGGATATGTAGTAAATAAAGAACACGAAGTTGAGCGTTTGAGCGTTAAACTTAAAAACTTTGAAATGATTAAAAACAACTTTACTCCTTAATCTCAAACACGGACTTGTTCGCCCCAACGTGGATGTTCGTCTGTCCTTTGATTTTGAAGTATAGGTTATTAAGTTATATTTTGGAAATAATTTCTTCGGAGGTGTAAATGGATAAGCAAAGAACATATTTTGCAATAGACCTGAAATCC
>JBJEVA010000080.1:0-3510 GCA_051884115.1 Candidatus Coproplasma sp.
AACAGCTTAATCAGCCCTGTCTGTCTGTCTGTCTGTCTGTCTGTCTGTCTGTCTGTCTGTCTGTCTGTCTGATAGATTGTCGCCGAACTCATATCGAATGTCAACAGCTTATCACGATAATATTCGTATTGTTGCTGTCTTTTTTCGATTTCGGCAGGCAGTCCTATATTCAAGTCAGAGCAAATCTTATCGAAGTTATCAAGTATATCAACTATTCTGTTTTGAACTTCAATCGGTGGTATCTTTACTGTTAGTTTTTTTAATTCTGTCTTATTGAATTTAGTCTGTCCACCCGGCGAAATAATTTTACGCAATTCTTTTTGGAAGCTATCAATGAGTAAAGAATGATATAAATATCGAGTATTACATTTTATATCTTTAAGCATGATAGCATTAGGACCTAATACATTATTAGGATATGGCAAAGAGTTTTGTTTTACATAATAAACCTCACCACAGTTCACTCCGATATTTGGAAGAATAATGCAATCTTGATTAAATTGTACTCTCCATAAATAGTTGAATGCGTTTTCATTGACATATACAGCATCCGTATTATTGAACCTGTTTTTTAAATCAGTTGTTCTTACTAACTGTGCAAATGAAGGTTTTCTATCATATATTACATTTTTTGCAATATCGGCAAACGATCCAGCGGCAGTATAGTCAGTTATTGTACCACAAAGTTCGCTTAAAAATTGAATCTTAATCAGTTCACTTTGGTTGTACCCCCCCCGTTATTTGTAAAGTTTAACAATTTATCACGGTAGTATTCGTATTGCGCTCTCCGAGCTGCAAGCTCGGCTGCAAGCTCTTGCGATAACAGCGTGAACTTGTCCAACACACGGACAATTTCACGCTGTGCCGCCAAAGGCGGCAACGGAACTTCATAATCCTCTGTTACGCCGAGCGAAATTTGCGGTAATGCTCCCATGCCAGAGGCAGATTCCCTAAAATGTTCAACATTATTTTTAAGAACATAATAAAGAAATTTTACTGTTGTTGCATCCTCGGCAGTATATGCCCACATCTCATTCTTAAATGTAAATGGTTTGTCATAATATATAAAATCAATTACTCCACGAGATTGTACAAGTACTGCAGGAACTCTTGTTATGTTTGCATTAGGAATATCTTCTTCCTTTGCGTTTATTACAGTTTTACCGCCAGCAAATATTCTTATTTCCCCATCAGGGTTTTCTATCTCTTTCATTTTACCAGCAGTTATCGGTGTGCCTTTTAAGCGAATAAACGCCTCCTTAATTTTTTTATACACAACTCCATTAGGACATAACTCTCGAATTGTTTCTTCAATTTTATCCATATTACTCGCCTTTTAATTCATTATATTTCTTTTTCCAAGCTCTGGATGGTTTTCTACATATACAATCGTCATTAACAAATGCGCAAATACCCGGCAAAGAATTATTACTACATATATCAGGGTTATTCTGTCTACAACCGTATGTTTGCATTTCCGTATCTTGTTCATTCAATGGTGCATTAAATGGGATTTTGGTAACTTTATATTCAGACATATTACACCTCAATCTCTGCAATTATCTTATCTATCTCTGCCCTTAAAATGTTTTCACGGGTAACTATTTGTGCTATTTCTTCATTGAGCTTTTTTATATCAACCTTCTCTTTTGTATCCTGTTTTTCAACGTAAGTACTGACTGATAGATTGTAATCATTTTCGGCTATTTCAGAGTTCTGTACTAATCTGACCTTATAGTCAACGTCCACCCTATCCGTAAACATTTTAAGAATATTCTCAATATTCCTGTCACGAAGTTTATTATTATTGGTTACTTTTTCGCACTCTGCGGACGCATCAATAAAAAGTGTAGCATTATCTTTCTTGGACTTTTTAAGAACCATAATGCAGGTGGCAATACTTGTCCCGTAGAAAAGATTATCAGGTAGCTGAATTATGCAGTCTATGTAATTGTTATCAATCAAATATTTACGAATTTTCTGTTCTGCCCCACCTCGGTAGAAAATACCGGGGAAGCATACGATTGCCGCCGTGCCGTTTGTTGCAAGCCACGAAAGCGAGTGCATAACGAAAGCCAAGTCCGCCTTTGATTTCGGCGCAAGTACACCCGCAGGCGCAAATCGGGTGTCATTTATCAATAATGGATTATCGTCTCCTGCCCATTTTGTTGAATAGGGTGGATTAGATACGATTGCCTCGAAAGGTTCATCATCCCAATGTTGAGGAGAGATAAGCGTATCTTCATTTGCAATATCAAATTTATCGAAGTCAATATCGTGCAGAAACATATTGATTCGGCAAAGGTTATATGTTGTCAAGTTTATTTCTTGCCCATAAAACCCTTGTCTTACATTTTTCTTACCAAGGACTTTTGCGAACTTCAAAAGGAGAGAGCCTGAACCACAAGCGGGATCATATACCTTGTTGACCTGCGTTTTGCCTACAACGGTGAGCCGTGTCAAAAGCTCGGATACTTCCTGCGGTGTAAAGTATTCACCGCCGCTTTTGCCTGCATTAGAGGCATACATACCCATAAGGAATTCATAAGCATCACCAAAAGCGTCAATGCTATTGTCCTGATAATTCCCAAGTTTCATATCCCCGATACCGTCAAGGAGTTTAACAAGTTTTTCATTCCTTTTTGCAACGGTAGCACCGAGTTTGTTGCTGTTTACGTCAATATCGTCGAAAAGTCCTTTGAAGTCATCCTCGCTTTCCGTTCCCTGCGCAGACGTTTCAATGGCGATAAAAATCTTTTCAAGTGTTTCATTAAGGTTTTCATCCTTTGCCGCACGTTTTCTTACATTTGCAAAAAGTTGGCTCGGCAAGATAAAGAATCCTTTTGTATGAACCATATCTTCTCTTGCTTGTTCTGCATCTTCGTCTGATATATCTTCATAGTTAAAAGACAAATTCCCTGCGGCGTGTTCGTCTGTATTTATGTAATTTGTGATATTTTCGGAAATATAGCGATAGAACATTATTCCTAAAACGTACTGTTTGAAGTCCCAACCGTCAACACTTCCGCGCAAGTCGTTCGCAATGTTCCAGATTGCCTTATGCAATTCTTCACGTTCTTGCTCTCTCTTTATATCAGCCATTTTTATTCTCCTTTGTTGTCCACAATTTCCATTATGTCATCAAAACTACAATCTAATGCCTTACATATTTTTACAAGCACATCAGTTGTTACCGTCTGACCTTTTCCAAGCTTTGTCATCGTGTATGTGCTGACTCCTGCTCTTTTTGCAAGCTCTGCTCGTGTCATATCCTTATCAATAAGTATCTTCCATAGTTTCTTATAACTTACCATAATCAAACCTCATTTTGTGATTATGGGCTATTATACCACAAAAAGATTATTTTTTCAAGATTAAATCGAGCGTTCGCTATATTTTATCTTGTATTTTTCTTGCAGTAGTCTAAATACCAACAATCATAGGGACAATGGCATTGCTCTCCCATTTTTACACAAGGCTCTTCATCCTGCTTTTTAATTCGGTCAAGTA
>JBJEVA010000081.1:0-3507 GCA_051884115.1 Candidatus Coproplasma sp.
TTATTCCTTTTTCTTAAACAGTTTTGCAATCAGCTTGGGCGCGGATATTATCCACAAAACAAGCTTTACTATTGCCGACAGAATTGGTGATATAATCGGGTAAAACATTAAAATCAAAGCTAATAGAATTACAAAACCGAATATCAATTTTATTTTGTCAAAATTGTCAGTCGGAATAACTGATATAGTTTCCTTGTTTATAGGCTGACCACTACCAGACTGCTTATTGTCTATAACGCCGAGATTGTATGTTACGCCGTCAGTTTCAAACTTTAAACGCAAAATCGACACTTCGCCAACAATAGTTGAACTATAAGAAGAGCCGCCGTCAACATAAGCATAAACGGAATAATCTGTAACAGCAAAACGAAGAACCCATTTTTTGTCCTGCAATGCGGCTATACCCTCGTCAGTTATTTTAGTAGCAACCTGAATATCAAATAACGCACCCGAATAAACGTTTTGCATTGAATTAGTTTCTTCAATAAACTGTTCGATAGTTTCAATAGTATCCCATTTATATTCAGGCGCGAAAAAACCTGCTCCCTGATATTCAACCGTATCGTCAGTATATTTCAAATAAGCATATTCGTCCGATTTTTCGCCAAATGTTTCACTTTCCCCATAAAATGGTACAAGAGTTTTATAATAACTCTGTTGAGTATAATAAACATCTGCTTCGTACAACTTATCAATAGGTTTGTCCGTATCAAACGCAACAAAATGATTATCGCATGCACCGACAGAAGTAGAAAATGTAAAGCCCTCAGAGTAACGTACAAGACCAACATATTTACTTGTTATCTTTATCGTTTCAATATCAACAACCGACATTCCGTCCGTGGTAAACGTGTACTGTCTGCTTACGGAATAAGGTACTTCCGCGACCGTATTACCGTAATCAGCTCCCGTATCAATCGTACTGTCAAACGGACGATATATTGAAGTTATACAGTAATAACGCGGACTTACCGCACTGACCGTCAAGCCTAAAACTATGTACTTATAAAATACACCGTCGGAATTGAGAAGTTCAAGTTTATAATTCAACGGGCTTATATCGTCGTGTTTTGTAGTAGAAATATTGACGGAAGAAGCGACAAGATTTTTAGCTTGACCGCTCGGTTGATAAACGTATAAAAACAAATCGTTTTCCGCACTCTCTGCAAGCGAGATTATCTGTAAAGAATAATCGTCCAAAATCTGCGGATAATCGTTTACGTTAAAATTTTCGTCCTCGTATAAATCGTCCAATACTGCCGAATAACCCTCTTCGGCAAAAACGGCGGTAGAACTTATCGCCCCACCGCCGCCGAATAAGGAGAAAAACAAATATATTGCCAAGGCGATTATCGCCGAGAACACATAAATTATCTTTTTCTTATACATAGTTTTCCTTAAATAATGATATGATTTTCCGATATGCTTAAGGGTTGAACCATAGCAAGACTTATCTTTTCGCCGCTTTCGCTTGTAATTACAAGCAGATAAGGATAATTTATACAATTTTCAACTTCAATTTCCTTACCATTCCACAAACGCATTAATACGGCAGGTAGCGATAAATCCTGTGAACAGTCGATTATAAAATAATCGGCGTACACGTTCGCTCGCGGCAATATTACAGAAGTTAAAGCGCGTTCGCTTAACTTATGCGAAACACCGTTTACCGTATAAGACAAATCATTGTCGACTACGTTCGGCAAAACTTCAAGAGTACATTTTTCAGAAGTCTTTAACTCAAAACGCGCCTCGCCGCTCGTCGGCAATTCCAAAACTCCGTTTTCACCCGTATATACCTTTCCGTCATACGTTACACAAAAATCGGAATCAAGATAATTCCCCAAATCTGTAAACCGAATAACAGCAAAAACCCCACCGAGCAAAAGCAAAAGGAAAAGCAAACCTGCAATGATTGAAGTCAACCTTGATTTTTTATAGCCTTTGCTCATAACTCACGCTCCCTAAGAATTAAACTATTATGTTTCCGCTATTGACAGTAACTCCCGTAACAGCAGTTCTTAATGCCGAAGCGTTAAACGTTACGTTATAAGTCTTGCTTAAAGTCTGGTAAGTCGTTCCGTTATAAGCAACCTTATAATCAACGGTCAACGTAGCTTTATTCGCCGAGCTGTTGGATACGGTTAATGCAAACGCCTCGTTTACGGCAGAAGCAGACCAACCCGAAGCGGTATAATAATCGCCGAAAGTCTTTCCCGAAGTACCGAGTACAAACGAAGAACCGCTTATCGCCTGATTGAAGTCGTGCGTTCCGCTATCGAGCATAACGCCGCCGTTTTCTTCGTCCCAATCGCAAGTGTTATTATACATATAATAAGCAAGAGTACCCGAAGTAGCATAACCGCCAACGTTAAGACTACGTATAGTATAAGTTACCGTACTGTCGATTGTATAATCGGTATAAGTGTTATCAACGGTAAACGTATTGCTTGCACCAATAGTCAAAGCGTTAAACGTAATATTAGTCGTACTTATACGCTTTACGTAATCAACCTGACAAGTAGCGGTATAACCGCCGTCTTTTGTGGTTGCCGTAATGATTATAGGTTCACCGAAAGCCTTTACGGGCGTTACGGTACAAGAACTATTATTCGTTCCCGAGGCAGCTATAGTAACATAATCAGTAACAGTTTTTCCGCTTGCCCAAGTACTTGACGAGTTTTTAAAGTTGATTGACCATAGGATATCCTTATACGTTGCGTTAGAGGGGGTAACGGTCGCGGTAAGAACGTAGGCAGTTTCAGCCGCAGTTGAAACACCGTCGTCACCGCTACTGTAAAGGGGAACAGCCTCGCTTAAAAGGCTTATGCCGTTGCTTTCAATATTCCCGACAATAGCGCCGCCTGACGAAAGATTGCTATCCTCGTTTTCTGTTTCCGTCTGTTCGGTATTAAACCATTCGGACGGTTTAACTTTACCCTGACCAAAGACTTGCAGGAAAAGACCTACAATAAGTACAAGCGAAAGGAAAAAGGCAATTCCTGTGAACACCCATTTAACCTTGTCGCTCTTTTTGTGCCTGTTTAATTCGTAATCTGACATTTTATTCACCTCTTATTTTTATTTTGTTACCGTCAAAGTAACGTACGTTACAACGGCGGGGTCGCCCTTTGAAATTGTATGGTCGCCAGCGGCAAGTTCTGCCGTCGCCACAATATATCCGTCTGCATTTTCAGCAAACGTATAAGCCGTGCCGTCAACCTTAATAGTTTTACCGACGTATGTATCAGTCGAATAAATCGTAAGGGTGGTTGCGGTTTCGGTCGTAAAGGTTACGGCAGTTGAAGTTTCAATTTTTAAAACCTTGCTAACTTCGCCGTCAGGAGTGGTACACGTACTGCTTACCTGATTACCTGTTACGGTAAAAAAGCTGTTGCTTGATATTCCGTCCGCGCTGTCGAAAGTTGACTTTTGCAAAACGACAACCGTTACACTATCGTCGGTATCGTCTGTATCGCCGCCGTCTGTATCACCCGTTTCACCGTT
>JBJEVA010000082.1:0-3460 GCA_051884115.1 Candidatus Coproplasma sp.
CACCCTTTTAAATTCAAAGATTTTTTTATCATACAATTTTACAGTACCATTTACACCGACATTTACACCGACATTTACACCGACATCAGCAATGACATATGGTTTAATAATCCTTTGTCGAAGGTATCGATAAAGATTTGTAGAAAGTATCGATAACATGGAACGTCTCAAAATTATTTTATCGAAAGACTCGTCGCACCTCTATCATTCCTTGGTCAATCTTTCAAGCATTTCTTCTTTGGCGGGATAATGAAACTCGTAGGCGGTCAGGGCGGTTTTTAGTTGTTGCTTGTTTTTGTCTGAGTATCTTGCAAGCTCTTCCCAAAGCGACAGCATTTCATTCTCAAAATGTTCAGCACCATCCGTTGACGGATCTCCTACACCCTCAAAATGAAATTTTTTATACAACCACATTGATGCATCAATTGCCCTCTTATCTTCACAAAACGAAATCAGAGAATATAAAAAATCAAAATACTTTAATAATTTAAATATTAATTCGTCTGCCTCCCAATACCCTATAAATCCATATGCGTTTCTATGCCGATTAAACAAGTAATTTATATCTCTTTTCCATTCGGAAACGGGTAGTATTTCCTTTATTATGCTTGTGTGCAATCTCTTTCCGTAAAGCTTTTGCATTTCCATAACACTATTGCGCTTGTTTTGCCTTTCGGCTTTTTCTAAAGCCCTTAGTTCTCTTTCCCTCTCTTGCTTTTCAAAAGCTTCAGCATAATAGAGGACTGCCGCCATATGCTTGCAATGCTTGCCATCCTTTGCATAAGGGCAGGTGCAACTCATATTTTGATAATCGGAAGAGATAACCACTTTATAATATTCGGTACCCTTCACAGTTGCCTGATAGCCGTTCTCGTCATTCAGATAATCCGATACACAAAAATAGGAATACTCCTTCCCACGGCTTCTTATTTTCTGCTCGAACAGCTTTTTCCAACTTCTATCCATTGCGTCCTCTTACGTAATTTCTAAAATAGATTTTTGGATTTTAGGGCTTTTTCTATTCTACAGATTAAACGCTATCGAACGTTTCCTCTAAAATCATGTTGAGTTCTTCAACTCTTGTCTTTCTACGGCGTTTGCGCATAAGCTCGTATGCGCCTCCACAGTCCTCTTTAGCCATATCGCCGCCGAAGTCAATCACTTTAGGGTTTTCACCCGTATCGGTGTCCGTTATATCTTCCACTGTAATCTTTATCTCCCAGCCGTCACCGAAATCGTATTCGTATTTAAACTCCTTATAGTTTAACAAAATCAAATCCAGGCTAACGTCGTCTTCAAACCTGAAATTATCGGGCATATCGTCTAAATCCTCGTCGTCGCCCAACATACCGATAGCCATATTCCCTGCGGTAAACTCGTGCAAGTGATAATCTTGCCACCCGAAAATAATTTGTATGATTGTGTGTAAATCATAAAAACCAATACCGCTTGTAAAGGACACTCTACGCCAGATATTTGTATCTTCTAACTCCAACTTCAAGACGTATTTCTTCATTTTATCTCTTTCCTTTTGTATCTACTATCTTATTACAAATAAAGGTTTTCCGGCTTTAGCAAAAAGTCATAGATATTCATAAACAGAATACCGTTTTCGTTATAATAGGTAGGCGACATATCTCCCGTAACTACTATTTTTTTAAAGGAATCATCTATCTTTCTAAACGGTCTTATCTCTTGATTTTGCTTTTCTTCGTTCGGTAACGAATATGCAGATTGGATATAGTAACGTTTTGAACCGAGATTGCATACAAAATCCACCTCTAACTGCTTGCGGACACCTTGTTCACTTACATTTACAACTCCTACGTCTACCGAAAATCCACGAAGCCTTAACTCGTTATATATTACGTTTTCCATAGAGTGCGGTTGTTCAAACTGTCGGAAATTAATTCTTGCATTCCTAAGCCCTAAATCGGAAAAATAGTATTTAAGCGGTGTATCAATATATGCTTTTCCCCTTATGTCATATCTTGTAGCCGGTTCAACCAAAAAGCAATCGGTAAAATATTCAATATATTTTTTTATTGTAGCCGAAGTTATTTTAGACTTTTTGACTGAATGAAAAGTATTTTTCAATTTTTCAGGGTTAGTGAGTGAACCGATAGACGAAGATAAAATATTGAGCAAATCCTCAAGGTCGGATTTACCACGAACTTTATAACGATTTTCTATATCTCTTATATATATTTCATCGAAAAGGCGTTTTAGCATTAAAGTCTTGTTTTCTACCCCTTCTCTCAACACAACCATAGGAATACCGCCATAAAGCATGTATTCCGTTAACCCTTCATACCTATCTCCCTTATATACAGACATAAACTCTGCAAAGCTTAAAGGTTGCATATGGATTTCGTCACCACGTCCTGCAAACTCGGTTATAATGTCTTTAGACAAAAACTTTGCATTACTGCCTGTTACGTAAACGTCAACGTTTTCCATACGCAAATAGCTGTTTAGTACAGACTCGAAACAGTCCAACAATTGCACCTCGTCAAGCAAAAGGTAATAAGTTCCGCTATCGGAAAATTTACTTTGAACGTATGTCATAAACTTATTTGGGTCGACTTTTCTCTTTTCTTTTTCAAGCGTAACGGCATTTTCGCCTATCAAATTTAGATCTGCATTGGAATCAAATGCAAATTTAATAATGTGATTTTCCTCTACCCCTGTGCTTTTTAAGTGATTATAAAATAGTGTATTCAATAAATACGATTTACCACAACGGCGAATACCCGTTATTACCTTTATTAGTCCGTTTTTCCTTCTTTCAATAAGTTTATTCAAATATAAATCTCGCTTGATTTCCGTAATCATACCCAACTCCTAAAATAGATTTTTGCATTTTATTACACTTTTCTATTCTATTATAGTGTTTCCCTGATAAAAAATCAAGAGGTTTCCAAAATTAACAGTTAATAATTTTGTCGGCTTTTATCAAAAAATATTCTAACGATTAATCTTTATAGTTTTCACCTACATTTCAGTCACTATTTTACCCCACTTTTCAGGCAGAATTAAGCGTATTACATAAAAGTGGCAATTATCAACATAAACTCGCTCATTTTTTAGAAATTGAATTATCATTTAGCGAAACAATAACGAAATTAAGCGCAAATTTAGCGAAATGATAACGAAATTTTGCGAAATTAAAACGAATTGCAGAATGATACCGTTTCATTCCAAAATATATTCTCGTCTTATTTTGTCGATTTTCGTACTTTATCTTTTTACAATTTAGCTATTTTAAAATATTTCAAATAAGTTTGAACAAAGTACTTGTTTATTTTTAATTTATAGATTATAATATATGACGAAGGAAAAGGAATAACAAATATGAAACTACTATGCATCAAAGCTAAAGGCTTTAAAAATTTACAAGACAACTGCGTACTTGATTTTACCGCTAAATCAAAGAAAACTACTGAAGATAAAGAGTATG
>JBJEVA010000083.1:0-15489 GCA_051884115.1 Candidatus Coproplasma sp.
TAACCTTATCGTAAGGTCCTTCGATATACAGCTGAACCTGTGAGTGCTGGTCGGTAACGCCCAAGCTCTTTACAGGGGTAGAGCCTGCGTTAACAACGTTACCGTCGTAATCGACTGCCTTACCCAAGCTCTCTGCCCAGAGCTGGCAATACCAGTCTGCCATAAGCTTTAAGTTGTCCGAATAGGGCATAAGCACGTGGATATTCTTGCCCTCGTTCATAGTTATGTACTGCAATACAGCGGTTGCCAATGCAGGGTTTTTGGAAATTGAAGGCTTAGAGCAGAGGCTGTCCATATAAGCGGCACCTGCTAAAAGACCCTTTATGTCGATACCGAGGACTGCCGCGGGCAATAAACCTACGGGGCAGAGTTCGGAGAACCTTCCGCCTACGCCGTCGGGGAGGACGTACTTTTTAACGTTACCGCCAAGTGCCTTATCGATTTTGATTAAGTTGCCCCTTGACGCATCGGTGGTAAAGATTACGTTATCGGCAATATTTACGCCTGCGTTCTTAAGTATGTCGGCAATAATCAAATACTGAGTCATCGTCTCTGAGGTTGCGCCTGACTTTGAAATTACGTTGAAGCAAGTCTTATCCGGTTCGATTACGTCCAAAAGAGCAGACATTCTTACGGGGTCAACGTTATCTTCTACATAGAACTTAGGTCCCTTACGCTTTGTTGCGGGAAGTTCGTTATAATGAAGATGGCAAAGAGCGTTATATACCATTATAGGTCCGAGTGCGCTTCCGCCGATACCGAGTACTACAAAGTACTTAAACTTCTTTCTAACCTCTTTTGCGGTTGCAAGGATATCCGCAACAATCTCGTCCTGATTATAGGGGAGTTCCGTCCAACCCATATACAAGTCGTCTCTGCCACGGTTTTCGGCAACGTAGTTGAAAGCCGACTCCGCCTTGCCTTTAATCTCTTTTAACTGTGAGTCTTTAATTCCCTTTTCGCCAAGGAATTTCGACATCATATTGTTGTAATCAACGGTTACGCGCATTGAGTTGCGCCATTCTCTCGTCTTATAGCCCATCATTTCCTCCGATTAAATCATAAAAATATTGCATTTAATGCAATTAAATTATATAACAACAATGTCGGTTAGTCAATATGCCTTTTAAAAAAATAGGGGATTTTTTTAGTGAAAAAGGGTTAAATCAGATTGATTATCCCTCTCCCTTCGGGAAAAAGGCATTTGCAAATTATAAAACTCATTCTAAATATTATATTGACATTTATTTGATTTAGTGGTAATCTTGTTTGCGAACAAATGATTGTTTTAAATTCCGACCAGAATGATAGTTTTAAATTCCGACCAGAAGGTTGCTGACGAAAAAATTAAATATTGGTTTTTCCACGGCACTAAGCAGGTGTTCGTGCTGACGGGCTATGCAGGGACGGGCAAGACAGCCCTTTTGAAGCATACGGTAATGGAGACGCTGAATTTAGTCGATGACGAGACGGCGTCTTTCGTAACCCCTACGGGAAAAGCTTCCACGGTGCTGATTAAAAACGGTGTTTCCGCCTGTACCCTTCACAGACTTATTTATCAATCGCAGACAATCGAACAGGAGGTTGAAGTCAACGGCAAGAAGATTAAAATTGAAAAACTCGTCTTCCGCCGTAGAGAGGCTATCGACAAGCGCATAAAGCTGATTGTAGTCGATGAAGCCTCTATGGTATCCGACGAGGTTATTGCCGACGTATTGCGCTTCGGGGTTAAAGTGCTTTTATGCGGAGATAACGCTCAGCTTCCGCCCGTCAACGGCTTAAACAGCTTTTTGCAAAACCCCGACTTTTGCCTAACACAAATCGTAAGACAACAGCAGGACAACCCGATAATCAAGCTTGCCACCCTTGCAAGAGAGGGTAAGCCTATACCCTTTGGCAATTTCGGCGGAAAGGCTTCAGTCGTCTATAACAGAAAGTTTACGGGTAAGGTTAGGCAGGGGCTTTTAACTCGGTGTGACCAAATTATCTGCGGTATTAACAACACAAGGGCGAAAATTAACGACGAGGTACGCGCGTTGCGCGGTTTCAGCGGTCTGCCCCAAAGCGGGGAAAAGCTTATCTGCACCCTTAACAATTGGGAACAATATATTGATGACGAGATGCGTTTTAATCTTGTTAACGGCATTATAGGTACGGCGATAGCTCCCTTTTACGATAGGGAAAATTTTATGGGGTTTATGCAATTTAAGCCCGACTTTTTGGAAGGTAACTGCCCCGACGCTCTGCCCTTTGACACGGGTATTTTTGAAAACGGCGAATATCGTTATAAGCACAGCGATACTTTTGCAAGATTCGACGAGGACGGAGAACCTACGGGGGTATTTACTTTAAACAGGTTTGAATACGGTTACTGCATTTCCTGCCACAAGGCACAGGGGTCGGAGTTTGATAAGGCGGTTGTGTTCGACGAGAGCTATGCCTTTAAAGAGGACAAGAACCGCTGGCTTTACACCGCAATTACAAGGGCAAAGGAAAAGCTTGTTCTTGTAAGGTAGTGAGTAATTGAGGCTAAAAATATGCGCCTGCGGAAAAATCCGCAGGCGCATGATTATATTAAGGTATATCACTCTTCTGCTCTCTTTAACAGCATAGAAGCAAATTCTAAAGCATTCTTACAGTTGACAAAATCCGAACCCATCTCTACGTAATCTTGAAATTCTATCTCGCTTTCAACTTTACCGGCTTTTATGAAGCACTTATTTTTAAGTCCGTTCTTTACGGTCATAACCATATCCGCGTAAGAATTTATAAGCCTTATGCAACTAACGCCTGCATCTGACGCTATGTTACAACACTTTACTATATCCTTTTCGTTTAAGTAGGCGCAGTCGATAACTATTCTCAGTTCCCTAATCTTTACAGCCCTTTTAAGCTTTTTGAACTCCTTTTTAATATAGGTCCAATTGCCGTCCCTGATAAATACCGTAGGCGCGCAAACCTCCACCTCGTCAACCCCGTCTTTAACCGCCCTTTTTACGGCAGACACCTTGACGTCGGTCGTATCCATACCGTGGGGATAGGATATTGCCGAGATAAGCGAAACTTGGGGGTCCTTACCTAAATACCCGACGCACTGCTTTACCAATGCAGGGGGAACGACTATTGCGCCGAGAGAGATGTTGTTGGCAGATTTGCATAATTCCTTTAAAGCAAATTTATCTGAGTTGGGCGAAAGGTAGTCGTATTCTATTTTAAGAATGGTAGCTTTTGCCGTCTTTATGCGATTTTGCTTTTTATACTCGTAATAATTATTGTCGTCGTAATCGACTTTTTCAAAACCTTCTTGATTGCGTTCTTCCATAATACCGCCTTATTATTTAAAAATATACAAAAAATTTTATCTTAACAACCTTATCATTTTATTATGGCTGTTGCAGGATTTTTTTATTTGTTACTGACTTTTATTTTATGCTTTGCCGTCGTTCATATTGCAAAGTTAGCTTTCGTCGGGTTTTTGAGCCTTAAAAAAAAGCAAGAACCTCCGCCCAAACCTGAAAAGGAAAACACGCCCGTCTATTACATTGTCGAAAAAAAACGTCGGCAAAAGACTTCCTATTCCGAACCGAGAGAATTTCAATTCAAAAAATAATAATTTGCGTTTAAGCGCTTTATGCGCAAAAGCCTTACTGCTCTTAAAATAATGCGGTTAAGCGAAATTGGGTGCGGTATATGCGCCGAACAACGCAAATAATTTACTCCTCTTCCTCGTAGCGGACAAGATTTTTTCCGTCCTCCCAAAGGCGCTCTAAGTGATAAAAATCGCGCTCTTCGTCGTTGAATACGTGGACGATTACGTCGCCGTAGTCGAGGACCGCCCAACGGCTCTCCCTAATGCCTTCGCGCCTGCGGGGTTCTATTGCGTGGTCCTTACTTAACTTCTCTTCAAGATTTTCGGCAAGGGATTTAACCTGCGTTGAGGAACGTCCGCTACAAATTACGAAATAATCGCACAGCGAACTCTTGCTCTCTACGTCTATATATACTACGTCGTACGCCTTTTTGTCGCAGAGATATTTGCATATTAAAAGTACTTTTTCTTTACTTGTCAACTCTTCCATAGTTTACCTCGTAATGTAATTATACGCCTTTAAAGTAAGTCCGTCAATAGGTTTGCCCGAACTTTGAAGATAATCGAGCTGATGGCTTAACGCCTCCTTAAAGCAAAGGTGTAAATCCATTTTAAACAGTTTTCTTAATTCGTCAATCCCCTCGAAATTTCTTCCCGATTCCAACATATCGCATAGGAATAAAAGTATGCCCGCATCGGTCATATTCTCCCTGCCTGTCGTGTGGTATTTTATTGCGTCTAATATCAGCTCGTCGGAAATGCCGAAGGTATGCTCGGCTACGTATGCGCCTGTAAATTGGTGCATAACCTCGTCGGGAACTCCGCAAGGAAATTCAAAGCCTTTAAGCTCTTGACTGTCCTCGTTGAGATATTTAGCGCAGTCGTGCAGAGCAGACATTGTTACGGCTCGTTTTTCTTCAAGCCCTATGCGAGAGGCATTGCCTGCACACATTAAAGCTACGCGCACAGAGTGTTGCCAACGCTTGGACGTTAACATACTTTTGACCTTTAAAAGGTTATCTAAGCGGTACAGCCCGTTTTCCTTTATATATTTACAGACGTCCTCTGTTACGTAGGGACTGAAATCCTCGTCTAACGAAGCAAGCGTTCTTACGTCGGTGGAGCTTATCTTCTCGCCCACAAAGGGTATTATTTCAACAGACGTGTTAAACGCCTTTTCCACCTTTTTTTTATAATCGCTGAAGCTCTCCTTATCCCCCCTCGCACACGCAGAAAGCTTGAACTCAGAGAGTATTATTTGCGGATTTTTCCATTTAGGGAAGCTGTCCAACATATCCGCGCCGACTATTAAATACCGCTCTGCCGAGGGGTAGAGCTTTGCAAAGTGCTGACAGGTTAGATAGGTATAGGATACTCCGCCTTGAGTAAGCTCGTAATTGCTTACCTCTGCCTGAGGAATATCCTTGAAGGCGATACGGCACATCTCGTACCTCTGCCAAAAGTTTACCGCAAGCTTACCGCTTTTATGCGGACTAACTGCCGACGGCATTATTATTATCTTATCGAGCTTTAATGCCTTTACGGCGGATTTAGCAAGATTTATATGCTCTTTGTGGACGGGGTTGAACGCCCCTCCGAAAATTGCGAACCTCATATGCGTTTATACTTTTAATGTTTTGTCGATAACCTGTGTATGAAAAAATTTAGTTTTGCTTTTATTTCCGACCTGTTGTTTTTTACCGTCTGTGCATTTATTATCGCCTTTACGACTTTAAGATACTTTTTTAAAAGCGTTATTACCGCCTTAATCATTGCTTTGGGCATTGCCTTAGCCGTATGCGCCGTAACGCTGTTTATACTTTTAAACAGGCGAAATAAAAAGCTGTACTTATTAGTTAGCGAAAGGGAGAAAAAGAAGCTTTCTTTACACCTTTCCGTAATCAGCGCAAAGAACGTTTGCGACTTGTTTTTAAAGGTCTTTGATAACTGCCGTACCGTTAACGGGAGATTAGAGAATGACAAATCCGCCTACTACTTTAACTTTAAGCTCGCACCCTTAACAGCCGACGACGTGGCGGACGTTATCCGCAAAAAAAGCACTAAACGTAAAAGACTTTTATGTTGCTCCTCTTCGGCGGAAGCCCTGTCGTTTGCAAACGATTTCGATATTGAAATTATGCAGATAGGGCAGATATATGCCCTATTGAAAGACAAGAAGTGCCTACCCGAAAAGTACGCTATTCCAGAGGTTAAAAGGGCAAACTTTTTTAAAAGAGTTAAAAAACGTTTTAACAGAAAGCTATGCCCCTCGCTATTCTTTTCGGGGTTCTTTCTACTATTTTATTCCTTTTTTACGTTTTACCCGATATGGTATATTGTTACGGGGGGAATACTTATGACGCTTTCTGCAATCTGCGTTTTAATCCCTGCCTCTTAAAGCTTAATATGCTCGTAATTAGCCCTTGACGATTTGCGGTATAATACTGCCTTTCTGCCAATTACTATAACGCACTCCGCTGAAAGTCTTTCGGCAAGTTCCCTGCCGAGTTCCTTGGGGTCGCCGTCTGCGTTTTCTAAAATGGTTACTTTAATAAGCTCTCTCGCCTCTAAGCAGTCGGAAAAGCTTTTAAGCATATTTTCGCCTATACCCTCTTTACCAACCTGTCCGATAGGGTCTATATTAGAAGCAAGCGCCTTTAATTTACTGCGTTGTTTAGAAGTCAACATATATATTTTTATCCTTTTTCAATCTTAAAATACTTTTGTGCGTTTAAGGTACGTAGTCAAATTCTACGTCGCCTACGATTACCGTATCGCCTTCGTTTATGCCCATCTTTTTAAGGCGCATTATAACGCCCTTATCGCGCAAAACCTTTTGAAAATAAGCCATCGATTCGGCATCGTTTAAAACTACGTTTCGGCAGAGCATATCTACGAGCGTACCGACTATTACGTACGCTCCGTTTTCATCCACGTAAATATCGAAATCGAGTTCACTGCTCTTCCTGTATGCGAAGTCCTCTTCGGTCTCCTCCGGTTGAGAAGCGGGGAGGGTTTTAAGAATTTCCCATACCCCCTTAATCAGCTCCTCCGTACCCTCTCCGCTGATTGCCGTTATGGGGTAGAGCTTAAATTTTTTACCGAACTTCTTTTTGAATGCCTTTAAGTTGTCCTCCGAGCCGAACACGTCGCACTTATTCAAAGCAACGACTTGGGGGAGATTGGCAAGTTTTTCGGAATACTCTTTAAGCTCTGAGTTGATTTTTATAAAATCCTCTATGGGGTCGCGTTCCTCACAACCCGAAATATCGACGACGTGAACGAGCATACGCGTTCTTTCTATATGCCTTAAAAAGTCATGGCCTAAGCCTGCGCCCTGCGCCGCACCCTCTATAAGACCGGGGATATCTGCCGTCACAAAGCTGTCGTCGTAGAGCTTTACTACGCCTAAGTTGGGGGAGAGCGTCGTGAAGTGATAGTTTGCAATTTTAGGGTGAGCCGAAGTTATCTTTGAAAGAAGAGTCGATTTACCCACGTTGGGGAAGCCGATAAGACCTACGTCTGCAATTACCTTTAATTCAAGGATAACCGTGTGCGTTTCGCACTTTTCTCCCTTTTGCGCAAAGTTGGGGGCGTGGCGTTTTGCGGTGGTGAAGCGCACGTTGCCCTTACCCCCTCTTCCGCCCTCTGCAATAAGCTTTTTGCTCCCCGCATAGAACATATCGGCAATGACGGTATCCGTTTCCGCATCCTTAATCAAAGTACCTACGGGTACCCTTATTACGATGCTTTCCCCGCTCTTACCGCTACAAAGATTGGTACCGCCCCTTTCGCCGTTGCCTGCAACGTACTTTGTCTTATATCTGAAGGGCAAAAGCGTGTTTAACGACGCGTCTGCGATAAAATAGATATCTCCTCCCTTACCGCCGTCTCCGCCGTCCGGTCCGCAAGCAGGCTTGCCTTTATACGCTTTGAAGGAGTTCATTCCGTCCCCTCCGTCGCCTGCCTTTACCGTTATTTTAACCTTGTCAATAAATATAGAATTATCTGCCATTGTACACCTTTAAAAATGCCTGTGCCTTGGGACAGAAGGCGGAGTTGCTTTCCGTTTCCCTCATCGCCCTATACAGCTCTTCTTCCGAAAGGCTTTTTTGTATTATTCCGCGGATTAAAGAAGAAGCCTTCATCTCTGTTTCGCTAAGGAGTAACTCCTCCTTTCTTGCACCAGAAGCCTTTATATCGATTGCAGGGAACACCCTGCGCTCTGCCATCTGACGGGATAGTATTATTTCCATATTGCCCGTTGACTTAAACTCTTCGTAAATAATATCGTCCAACCTACTGCCCGTATCAATAAGTGCGGTCGCGATTATTGTAAGCGAACCGCCGTTTTCGATATTGCGTGCGGCACCGAAGAAACGTTTAGGCTCTACAAGCGCCTGAGGGTCAAGACCGCCCGAAAGCGTTCTTCCGGAATTGCTCAACGCGTTATATGCACGGGTTAATCTTGTAATACTGTCTAAAAGTATTACGACGTCCCTGCCCGTTTCAGCCTGTCTTTTTGCGTATTCTAACGTCAGCGACGCTATATGAGTGTGATGCACGTCGCCCTTATCGAAGGTCGAATAAATGACTTCTGCTCCATCGACTGTGCGTTTAATATCCGTAACCTCTTCTGGTCTTTCATCGACGAGAAGGACGATAGTCAGCGCTTCGGGGAAGTTATGCCTAATAGATGAGGCAATGTTTTTAAGCATAGTCGTCTTGCCTGCCTTGGGGGGTGAGACGATTAGCGCCCTCTGACCGAAACCTATGGGGGAGAACAAATCTATTACTCTGTCCGTTAAATCACACCCCTCTCTCTCCAACGTTATTCTTCTGTCGGGATAGCAGGGGGTTAAATTTTCAAAGGAGGTTGCCCTGTTATAGTCGGGCGTTTTGCCGTTAACGCTTACTATAAAGGTTGCCCCCGGACACTCGTCGGGGCGACGGCGTTTTGCCTTACAAACTATCTTATCGCCCGTACGTAGGCGGAATCTGTTTACAAAGCTTACGTGCATAAACACGTCGTTTGTCGAAGATATCTGCATATTGTGTGTGCGCACAAACCAGAATTTATCCGAAAATTCCAAAACCCCCGAATACACCTGCTCGCCGTCCTCTTCCGAAGGCGAGGACAGGGTAACTATTTTTTCGTCCTGCGCATCTTGCTCTTCACCGCTTATTACGTATTCCCTGCACTTTAAAATGCGCTCCACAAGCTCTTCGTCATAGCTCTGCGATTTGGGGGGCGCACCCCTTGTAGGAGGGGGACAGGGGGCAATTTGTGCAGAGGCTATAGAGCATATGTCTGCAATCAGCTCCGACCTCTTCTTCTTCGTCGGGTAGCTTACGCCTACCGCCCTGCCTATCTGCCTGAGAGCGAATATCTCTTTCTCTTCGAGTTTGCTCTTTATCTCTTCCAACACGTCCATTATTTAAGGCTCCTGTTCATAATAACAACCGTAGTTCTTTCGCCGTCCAAATCTTCTCTCGTCAATTCTATCTCGTCGCCTGCCTCTTCTATATCGACGTTCTCCTCTTCCATCAAGGATATAAATTCGTCGGGTTTATCTATATCGAGTTCGCAACCCTTTGTGCGGTAGTGCATGGGGATTACGACGTCCGGCATAATCCTATCTACGTATTCCCTTGCCATTGAAGCGTCTATCGTATAAGTTCCGCCGACGGGAATTAAAAGTACGTTTACAGGCAAAATTGCCTCGATAAGTTCGGGGGAGCAATCTTCTCCTATATCTCCGAGGTGGCAAACGTCTAATCCGTCCATACGGAATTTGAATATTACGTTTTCACCGCGGTCAGCCCCTAAATTTACGTCGTGATAACTTTTAACGGCGTTAATCTGTACGCCCGTAAGCTCGTACCCCTGCTCCTTATCTAAAACGACGGGGTTACCCGAAACCGCAGAGACGTTGTCGTGGTCGTAGTGGTGATGGGATACCGTTACCGCATCAGCCGTTACGGGGGGCATCTTAAAGCCCACGTCCTCTCCGTACGGGTCGCATACGATTGTCGTACCCGTACTCTCTGTTAAAAGAAAGCAAGAATGTCCTAAATACTTGATTTTCATTTATCTACCTATTATAAAATATTCTGTCAAACTAAAAATATATTTTTTAACTTTGTTTTTTGCGTGCGCTGACCTTCATTACCCGTTTCGTATCGCCTTCGGGGAAAAATTCTACGTTGGCGACAAAGCCCTCGTCATCTATGGCGACTTCCAAAAGACTGCAAAAGACGGGGTACGGGGCGGTCATTGCGCCCAAACGGAGAACGCCCTCTACGTTTGCATTATTTTTAAACTCTATAAAAAGCCCCTCTTCGCCCAAGGTTTTATGCGAAAGCATATCTTTTTGGACGGTCATCGCAAAGTTATTGCCGTCCAAAGTGTAATTAAGCGAATGAACGCCGTCTAAGTATTCTCCGTCGGCAATGACGGGGTCTGCGTTTTCAAATAACAATTCGTACTTCATATCTACCTATTTGAGTTTAGTGACCTCTATTCCGTCACCCTTAAAGTTTTCCGCCTTGCCTGCCCTGTAAGCCGTTGCGCCTACCGTTAGAAAGTCCTTTATCGGCTTAGCGTCGTTATTTGTCTTGGCTTCTTTTAAGGAGATTGAAAAAGAGTTTAAAGCCGAGATAAGGTTTTGACATTTTTCTAAAAGGTTGTCGGCATTGTCTAAATAGAGCGAAGCCCACATATTTTCGTCAACGCCGGCAATCCTCGTCATATCCTGAAAGCTACCGCCCGTAAAGCCCAGACAGCCGTCTATTTCGGGGTCGTTTACGTAGCAGTTTGAAACGACGTGGGCAAGCTGTGAGGTGTATGCAATCTTTCTGTCGTGAAGGGTTGCCGAACACTCTACTATATACATAAAGCCCATATCTTTAACGAGCGTTTTTATCTGCTCGACAGCGTGTTCTTCGGTATATATTCCGTGGGTAATTACCATACTCGCCCTGTCGAACAAATCGGCGCAGGCGTTTTCTATACCCGAAACTTCCTTACCTGCCATAGGATGTAACCCTACGTATCTTACATTCAAAGACGAAGAATAAACCGCCTCCTCTATGGGCTGTTTAACACCGCATATATCGCAGACAATCGCATTGCTTTTGAAGGTGGTATTTAAAATAAATTTTACGGTAGCTTCGGGGGGAAGAGCTACGAAAACGACGTCGTAATCTTCAAACGACTTTACCTCGCTATCTACTATGCCGTGATTTAACGCATAGCTTAAAGGAGCGGAAGAACGGTTATAGCCGTCAACCATATAGTTTGCCCTTTTTAAAGCCATAGCCATAGAACCGCCAATCAGCCCCAGACCGACAATACAGATTTTCATTTAACAAATTCCTTTAAGACTTTTAAAGAGTATCCTTGAAAAAGCTTTTAACTTCTTTAACAGGAGAAAAATTTTGAACGTTGACTTGAAAGGACTAAGCCTTCTTTGTGACGAGGGCGGGCGATAATTTTACCGCCAACCGCTAAACTAATACCGACGGAACTTCCGCCGAAAATATAATAAAGAAAAATCTTAACGCTATTATTATAGCACGTAATTTTTATTTATACAAATATTTAAAAGCACTTTTATTTTTAAGCAGGGTTAAATAAAAGTCGTTTAAATTTTGATAATTTTTAACGCATTTAAAGTTAAAAGCAAGAGCCTTATTAAAATGTTGACTTTATTCACGAGAATATTTATAATATTCTACGGAAAAAATTTTTCAAGGAGTTTTTTTATGAACAAAAAGTCTATTAAAGATTTAAGATGTCTTAAAGGCAAGAAGGTTTTGGTAAGATGCGACTTTAACGTACCTATGAAGGACGGCGTGATTACCGACGAAAACAGAATTATAGGCGCATTGCCCACCATTAAATATTTATTGGACAAGGGCTGTAAGGTTACCCTTTGCTCACACATGGGCAAGCCCCACTCCATTTTCTCTTCCGAAGTTAAGCTCAACAAAAAAGATTTGAAGAAAGTTGAAAAGGGCGAGGCTACTAAGGAAGAAATTATTGCAAAGGCTTTAAAGGACGAACCTAAAAAGCTCACTTTGGCGCCCGTTGCTAAAAGACTTAACGAACTTTTGGACGGCAAGGTTACATTTGCTACCGACGTTATAGGTCCCGACGCTAAGGCAAAGAGAGACGCCCTCAAAGAAGGCGAGGCAGTTCTACTTGAAAACCTCCGCTTCCATTGGGAAGAAGAGAAGAAGGACGAAGCTTTCTGCAAAGAGCTTGCATATGACGCAACCATCTACGTTAACGACGCATTCGGTACGGCACACCGTTCGCACGCATCGACCGCGGCTATCGTTGAATACGGCATTATTAAGACTGCCGTTTGCGGTTTCCTCATTGAAAAGGAACTCAACGTTATGGCTAACACCCTTGAGAATCCCGAAAGACCCTTCGTTGCAATCTTAGGCGGTGCAAAGGTTGCCGATAAGCTTAACGTAATCTCTAACCTTTTGGAGAAGTGCGACACCCTTATTATCGGAGGCGGTATGGCTTACACCTTCTTAAAGGCTAAGGGCTATGAAATCGGTACTTCCCTTCTTGACGAAGAGAAGATTGACTACTGCAAAGAGATGATGGCTAAGGCTGAAAAGGCTGGCAAGAAGCTTCTTCTTCCCATCGACACGGTTGTTACCAAGTCCTTCCCCGACCCCATCGACGCTGAAATCGAAGTTACCACCGTTGATTCCGACAAAATCCCCGCAGATATGATGGGTATGGACATCGGCGAAAAGACGAGAGAACTCTATGCAGAGGCAATTCATTCGGCTAAGTCGGTCGTTTGGAACGGACCTATGGGCGTGTTCGAGAACCCCACCCTTGCAAAGGGTACCATTGCCGTTGCTCAGGCACTCGCTGACGTATATGGAAAATGCACCACAATTATCGGCGGTGGCGACTCCGCGGCGGCTGTTCAGCAGTTGGGCTTTGCAGACAAGATGACTCATATCTCCACGGGTGGCGGTGCTTCTCTTGAACTCTTCGAGGGCAAAGTACTTCCCGGTATCGCTTGCCTTAACGACAAGAACTAATTTAAAAGCGTATGCTGTGGGGAGGCTTAACCGCCTCCCCTTAATTTGTTAAAATGAAAAAACTGATTAAAGAGAAAAAGAAAAAATCGTACTATGCAAAGCGGGTCACCCCAATGCTCCTGCTCTATGGTCTATCCATAGTTGTTTTGTGCGCAATAGTAATGATAGTTACGTTTTCCGTTCCGTTTGATAAAGTTGAGCTTGGAGCAACCATAAGCGGAATAATCGCTATTGCTTTATTTCTTGCAATTTCGCTGTTGGTAGTCTTTATCTTTACACCGCTGTTGAAGAAAAAACAGGCGAGGAAAGATTTTGCAAGATGCGACTTTACCCCCTATATATCCTGCGATGAAAGCGAAATTTTTACCTGCGAATATCATATGTGCAGATACACTATGGACGCCTCACCCTTTGACGAGGATACGATTTTAAACTTTAAAAACGATACAGAGGCAAGGGAATATATATCCCAACACTTTGCACAGCCTTTAATTTCCACCTATCTTTTTGAAAACGGAATGGAAAAATCTCCCTTTTTTATCGGCCACTATTTTAAGGACGAGGACGGCATATCTGTCCGTATAGATAAAAAGACGGACGGTGATATTACCACGTTAGATATCTACGAGATACATACAGCCGAATTTACAAAAGAGGGTTTAAAGCTCGGCGAAAAGGTTATACCCTATAATCTGTTGGAAGCCGAAGTTGCGACGGGGTTTGATAAAACAACCGACTTCTTCGTTGCAATAAGGCTGATAATTGGTTTCGAGGGCGGATATCTGTCCTTTCAATTCTCCACCCGCATTGCAGAAATTATTAAGCGTTTTGATATTAAAGTTATACATAAAGATGCGTTCGACTACGTTTTAAACAACCCCCTCCGCGCCTTTGAACAGACGGCGTTGCAGTTGGGACTTAGAAAACTCAAATAAAATAATACTATTCATTATCAAACGGCGGTAACTCAAATGGTTATCGCCGTTTCTCATTTAAAAATTTGAACTAAATTTATTCATTGTCAAAAATTAAAATATCAAGGTATCTAAATATTTTTTCATTATATTTGTAATTAGTCTTTGGTTTAATTAAGCTTACGCTAAGTTTTGGCACAAATAAAGCTATTATTGAAAACAAAAGGGAGATTACTCGACAAGGCAACGCCACAAAAGAAATTTTTGTAGCCGACTTAAATTGGTCGCTATACTCATATCTACCACCGTCATCGTGTTCAACATGTTGTTCAACAGTATCATATGTACCAACCGTTCGACCGTAATTATCCCTTATTTCATGAGTTACAGTAGTCGAAACAATTTTATCACTCGCCCCAACATTATATGAATATCCTTTACCCCTGTCTTCTTTTTTCATTCCGCAAAAAATTAAACTCCTAGTAATTTCCCCACCAAGTAAATGAAGTCCCACAAAAAATCCCATAGTCCACAATTGAATAAAAAATGACATTGGAAGCATAGCTATTTGCAAAAACACTTCGACAACTTTTCTAAAAAGTTTAATTTGCGTTCCACCTTTAAAATTTATATTTAATGCATCATAAAAAAATTTAATTGCTGTAAGAATAAAAAATGATAACGCATTCAAATAACCGCAAACTAAAATCATATAATTACTATAAAACAAAGTTTTCGTATGATAATAAAATGCCTCACTTGTATATGCAATTGAAACACATATTTGTCCAATAAAAAACGCTACAACAAAAACACCAATTGCTACAACACCTTTTTTAATTTTTATCCATAAAAAATCAAATAATATTTTGAATATAGCAAAAAACATTATACAAAATGTATAAACATCAATAGATAAAATTATATTATCAAAATCACTTAAAATAGCCATAACACAAAGCATTATGGCAGTGATATGTATTAGAAACAATATTATTACGTTAACTTTATTGTTTTTAAAAAATTTTTCTCCCATTGTAAATTTTCTCCTATTTGTCCTATCATAGGACAATTTTATTTTTCTCATAATATATCATAAGTTTTGTCCTGTGTCAAGACAAAAATATAAGAATGAATGGGGAAAACTTATGGCGAGAATTATTGACGGAAACAAGATGAATATGATAGGCGCAAACGTTGCTAAACGGCGCAAAGAGCTTAAAATGAGCCAACAAAAGCTTTCGGACAAGTTAGAGCTTTACGCCGTCTATGTGTGCAGGGGTTCTATTTCCCGTATCGAAGATTATTCGAGGACGGTAACCGATATAGAGCTTTACGCCATAGCAAAAGTGTTAAACGTGAATATCAGCGACTTATTCGATAAAGATACGTTCGATTTTGATAGCGATTGACATTTTTAAAAACTTAAATAATTTTTTGCTCTGTGTTGCTTTTACAGGTTAAAGGTGTTATAATATTGAGCGAATGAGATTTAAGGAGTGAAACTATGAGAAAACCTTTTATTGCAGGCAACTGGAAGATGAATATGACGGCTGAAAGCGGTGCTAAACTTATTTCTGAGCTTGCACCCCTTGTGGCAAACGCTGACTGTGACGTAGCTTTATGCGTACCGGCAATTTTAATCCCCACTATGACGAAATCCGCGGAAGGCACTAACATAGCTATTGGTGCAGAGAACGTGCATTGGGCTGAAAAGGGTGCTTACACGGGTGAGATTTCCTGCGAACAGCTTAAAGAATACGGCGTAAAGTATGCCATTATCGGTCACAGCGAACGCCGTCAATACTTCGGGGAGACCGATGAGGGCGTCAATAAACGTACGTTAGCTTGCCTTGCTAACGGCATTACCCCCATAGTATGCGTCGGCGAAACGCTTGAAGAGCGTGA
>JBJEVA010000084.1:0-15211 GCA_051884115.1 Candidatus Coproplasma sp.
CTGTTTCTGTCCGTTGCGTCCTTGGGGAAGATGGGGCTTTCGGGTACGCCTATGCTACCCTTTTGAGCCTTCTTGGGAACGTAGTCAACGTCGTTTACAATCGAGTCAACCAACGCTCCAAGCTGGTCGCCGAGATATACGGACACTATTGCAGGGGGAGCTTCGTCCGCACCCAATCTGTGGTCGTTGCCTGCGGAAGCTACGGAAGCCCTTAAAATACCCTGATAGTCGTCAACCGACTTAACGACTGCCGATAAGACGAGTTTGAACAAGGTGTTAGTTTCGGGTGTTTCGCCGGGGTTCAAAAGGTTGAAGCCGTCGTCTGTTGACATAGACCAGTTGTTGTGCTTACCAGAACCGTTTACGCCCTCGAAAGGCTTTTCGTGGAGAAGGCAAACAAGGTGATGCTTCATAGCAACCTTTTTCATAATCTCCATAGTGAGCATGTTGTTGTCAACGGCTACGTTGGTAGTGCCGAAGATGGGCGCCATTTCGTGCTGAGCAGGCGCAACTTCGTTGTGCTTTGTCTTGGAGAAGATACCGTAAGACCAAAGCTCCTTATCCAAATCCTGCATATATGCCACAACTCTGGGCTTTAACATACCGAAGTAATGGTCTTCAAGTTCCTGACCTCTCGATGCCTTTGCACCGAAAAGCGTTCTTCCGCAGAGGCGTAAGTCCTTTCTCTTATTGTACTCCTCCTCGTCAACAAGGAAGTACTCCTGTTCGGGACCTACGGTCGTTGCAACCTTTTTGCACTCTTTGCCGAAGAGCTTTAACACTCTCTTTGCCTGTTTGTCAATAGCCGTCATTGAACGGAGAAGGGGTGCCTTTTTATCCAACGTTTCGCCCGTGTAGGATACGAATACGGTGGGAATATAGAGGGTGCCTTCCTTTACGAATGCAGGGGAAGTAGGGTCCCAAGCGGTATAGCCCCTTGCCATGTAGGTGGCACGCGAACCGCCTGAGGGGAAGCTCGATGCGTCGGGTTCGCCGACAATGAGGCTTTTACCCGTAAGACGCATAATGGCTTTGTCGCCCTCGGGTTCGATAAAGCTGTCGTGCTTTTCTGCCGTTAAACCCGTCAAAGGCTGGAACCAGTGGGTGTAATGGGTCGCACCCTTGGACACAGCCCACTTTTTCATTGCGGAGGCAACGGTGCCTGCAATACTTTCGTCTAACTTTTTGCCTGCCTCTATTGTGGCACGCAGAAGCTTATAAACTTCGCTGGGCAGAGTTTCCTTCTGCACCTGGTCGTTAAATACGTTTTCGCCGAACATTTCAGGAAGATTCATCTCTTTATTTGCTCCTAAAAATTTTGTATGGTTAAATTATATAGAATCACAAACAAAATGTCAACCGTAAAAACCTCGTAAGCTGACCTTACAGCATTCACAAGTCGTAATGTTAACTATAAGTATAGCTTATGGATTAAGATAAAGAATAGGGAATAAATGTGGTGAACATTATTAGAAGTACGGACTTCGTACTTTGGGATTGCCACAGGGTGTGAACACCCTTCGCAATGACGACTTACCACACCCAAGCAATTACGAAGTCAACGACCAAAGCCTCTCCCTCGTTCAAGAAACAAGCAAGACAAGGAGGACGAGGCTTTTCGTCGGGGAGTTTACTAAAAACGTAAATGACCCAAGAAAAACGTAGCCCGACACAGTATTGCGTAGCTTATTGGACGAGATACTATTGCGACGCATATTTACAGAGAAATTTTTACGAAGTCGAACCATCGTCCTCAAAACGGGCAGGTTTAATTAGGTGCGTCCCCTTAATATCGTTGTGCATTGCGGTGGGGTCTTCGGCTACTATTCCCCTCTGCACGGAGGCATAACCGTGCTTTTTGCGTATTTCGTCTATCGCCCTTTCGGCACGCTCCCTCTTTTTATAGTCGCCCGAAGTTTCGTCGAAGGTCAACTGAGAGCTTCCGTTGTCGAACCCGGATACGGTTACGCCCAACGCTCTTACGGCAAAGGGGGGCGCAAATTTTTCTTTAAACAGCGCTATTGCGTTCTTTGCAATCTCCTCGCAAAGGCAGGTGTGGCGCACCTTTCTCTGCACCTGAAAACTATTTAACGCACCGTCCCTTACCCACAGATGAACGGTGTCGGCAAGTCCTAAACCGCTCTCCCTCAATCTTGTAGCAACGCTTTCGCTTAACACGTACAGTGTTCTCTCCACGTCGTCCATAGAGGTCAAGTCCTTAGGGCAGGTCATAGAGTTGCCAATCGATTTCAGCTCCCTGTCGTCGCCCATATTGCGAACGGCGCTCTCGTCCTCTCCCCTTGCGTAAGTCAAAAGGGTTTGACCGAATTTACCAAGGGTTTTAAATATTAAACCGTCGTCGGCGCCGGCAAGTCTTCCTATGGTGTTATAGCCCATAGAACACAGCTTTTTCGCCGTTGCTCCCCCCACCATTAAAAGGTCTGATACGGGCAAACCGAAGATTACGTTTTTATAATTTAAATAGGATATGACAGAGGTGCCGTCGGGTTTCTTTAAGTCAGAGCCGAGCTTTGCATATATTTTGTTAAAGGAAACGCCCACAGAAACGGTTAATTTAAGCTCCGCCTTAACCGTGTTTCTTATCGTATCGCCAAGGTGCCTTAAATAGGCGTCGGTATAGTGCCTTTCGCCGTTCTTTTCCACGAACTTCTCGCCATCGTACGGAGGAAAAACCGTGGTAAAATGACTTATATCTAACCAACACTCGTCAATTCCGTAGCTCTCTATAAGGTCGGTGTAACGGGCATAAATCGACTTGACCTTACGGGAGTACTCCATATATTTATCGAAGTGAGGCTTAACCACCACCAAGTCAGGGCATTTCTTTTTAGCCTGCCAAACGGTGTCGCCCGTCTTTATGTTAAAGCGTTTTGCCTCCTCGCTTTTGGCAAGCACTATCCCCCTCCTCTCTTCCTTATTTCCGCACACAGCCAAAGGAACGCCGTTCAGGTCGGGGTTTAATATCCTTTCGACTGACGCGTAAAAATTATTTAAATCGGAGTGAAGAATGATGCGTTCCATACCTTTATTATACCACATAACCGATAAAACACAACAAGTATTTATTTAACGGTTATTAAAAAGAATGTAGGACATTTTTTTTAAAAAGTATTGTAATTTTTTTTAGTTAGGTTTATAATAAAAGGGATTTTTTAGGAGGACTAAATTATGTTAGACAAGAAAATTGCAGAACTCATTAACGACCAAGTTAACAAGGAACTCTATTCGGGTTACCTCTACCTTGATTTCGCTAACTACTACGAAGCAGAGGGCTTAGACGGCTTTGCGCATTGGTATCAGATTCAGGCTCAGGAAGAGCGCGACCACGCTATGATGATGAGAAGATACTTAATCGACAACGGCATAAGGGTAACTTTTGACGCTATCGGCAAGCCCGACAAGGAATTTAATTGCCACGCTGACCCCTTAAAGGCAGGCTACGAACACGAACAGTACGTAACCTCTTTAATCAACAATATCTATGCAGAGGCGTTTAAGATTCACGATTACAGAACTATGCAGTTTTTAGATTGGTTCATTAAGGAACAGGGCGAAGAAGAGAAAAACGCAGAGGATATGCTCCGCAAGTACGAGCTGTACGGCCACGACGCTAAGGGCTTATACGCGCTCAATCAGGAGCTTTTAGGCAGAGTTTATACCCCTTCCGCTACCGGCCCCGCAATGTAACAGGTGCGACCTGTAGCGTAGTATCTTAATTGCTTGGTAGGTGAACCAACTATTCACTCGTCAAGCAAGCGTGTCGCTTGAGCCAAGTCTCTTAATTGCTTGATAGGTGAACCAACTATTCACTCGTCAAGCAAGCGTGTCGCTTGAGCCAAGTCTCTTAATTGCTTGATAGGTGTACAAACTTTTCGCAGGTCAAACGAAAGGCGCCCACGGCAGGGTCTCTTCCGTCATTGCGCTCAGCGCCTATGGCGCTAACTGGCAATCCCAGAGTCCTAAGCGATTAAAAAAACAGGGCTCCCGCAAAAGATTTGCTTGCAAAGATTTTGTGGGAAGAGGAGAGGCAACGGAGCAAAGTTTGCCTTCGCTTTTAGCAAAGGCATTAAAGCGCAGTTTGCCTTGACGAAATAGGGAAAGTGGCACGAAGTGCCGATAGAGTTTGAATATTCCAAATAATCACAACATAAAAATAAGGGCGGAATTGTATAAACAGTCCGCCCTTTTAAATTTGAGATTGCCACGCCACTACGTGTCTCGCAATGACGAAATAAAAAACACAGGGCGCACGGCTTTTTGTAAAGCCGTGCGCCCCTTCCAATTACTTATTCTAATAAAGTTTATTAAATATAATAAGAAATTCCCTGCGCCCTTAACTGCGACTCCATATCATTGACAAGCCTGTCGCTTGAAGTGCTGATTTTTTCAAGTAAAGCCCTGTTCATCTCCTGCGCAGAATAATTACTCTGTACAAGCCTTGCCGTTTCTTCCCTTTGCTGTTGCAATAACGCGTTCGACTTTGCCATGTTTTTGCCGATAGATATTCTCGTCTCTTCGTTTTGTAACCTTATTGTATTGTTAAGTTTGTTAAATGCCATTTCGAGATTGCCCGAAAGGGCAGAGATAGAACTGTCTATTGTCTTACAGATTTGACTTGACGCCAATTGCAATGCCCCTACCAAGCTTTGGTTTTGCCTTTCTCTGTCAACTTGGTATAGAGCTTCCTTTACGGTATCCGCTCTGCCCGTCTCGAAATAGAAAATAAGCAAATCTATATTTCTCCAATCTCTAAAATCTACTACTTGATAAGCTTGCTTCGCATTTTCAATTAACTGTTCCGATTTGGCTTTAATCTCTTTAATTTTGTCAATTTTTTGGTTAATTATGCCTTTTAATTCCTCAACGACCTTTTGGTCATTATTTATTTCCTCGTTTAATTCCAAAGCTTTGGGGGTATATATTTTTCCACTTGCAATTATAGAATCTATTTCTCTTATCTTATCATTGCATTCTGTTATTTTATCCTTGCACTTTGTTATTATTTGCTCACAAGATACTATTTGATTATTCAATTCTATTATTCTTTGCTTTGAAAAATTTATGTAATCTATAATTTTTTTACTAACTTTTTTTCCATAAATTATGCATATGATAACTGATATCACAATAGCAAAAGAATAACAAGTAGAATATGTTATTACAGTTGTTGTTATACTAGTGTTCTCCGCTATTCCATAACCCACAAGTATAAACGTAATTACGAGTAGCATTGCTATAATAGCAATAAAAAAAGCTTTTGTAGAAGATTTGTAGTATTTATGCTTATATTCTGATTTAAACCCACTAATTCTTTTCTCGCATGCAGGAATATCATTTCTGCAATTATTTATTTCCCCTTGTTTTTTTTCAATTTCTTCTTCGTATCTTGCAATCTCTTCCCGCAAAGGCTGTTTACCGCATTCGTACCTATATTGATTTTCTATATCGCTTTTTCTTTGGGTGTTTGTTCTCCAAATACTGTCTATTGTCTGCTTGCGAGGGCTGATTTCGTTATTGTTTATATAATTTACCTCGTCCTCATTGCGCGAAACGATAGATAAAACCGAGCGAACCGAATATAATTCGCTCAAAATTTCAGCTTTACTCTGTTCCATATTTCCCTCCATAATCAGTATCTCTTAAAGCACTCTTCTTCCCACATTATATCCTACAATTTGTAGGAAGTCAACATTTTGTAGGAAAAATGAGTTAACCTTATTATGTGAAGAATAATTATTTTGGGCAAAAATTAAAGGAATTGAGGTTAGAACAACACCTTTCTCAAAAAGAATTAGGCGCAATTTTGGGATTTTGCAACCAGACAATCAGCTTTTGGGAAAGCGCTAAACGAGAACCCGACCTCGATTCTCTTATTGCTATAGCTAAATATTTTAACGTTTCAATAGACTTTTTGTTAGGACTTGATTAACTTATATTTATAAAAGCCGACGGGCGCAAAAATTTGCACCGTCGGCTTTTCTTTTCATTCACGTAATCACTTCGTCAATTGTTCAATTGTGCAGTTTAGCCCTTTTAACTTTGAGATTGCCACGCCACTACGTGTCTCGCAATGACGGCTAAGACGAAAAGGCAAAATGACGAAGAGGCATTACTTCGTAATTTCTTCTATAACTTTGTCCAATACCTCAAAATACTCTTTAAACGTCTTGGAGCAGACTTCGGCGTTTTTGATTGTTATGCCGTCAGCTCGTAAACCCGTTATTGCAAAAGACATAGCAACCCTGTGGTCGCCAAAGGTTTCTATCTCGGCAGGGAGCAATTTTTCAGAAGGGTAAATTTTAACTCCGTCCTCACGCTCTTCGACCCTAACGCCCATTGCCGTTAAATTTTTAACGATTGCAAAAAGTCTATCGCACTCCTGCTTGCGGATATGCGAAACGCCCACAATTTCGGTAGGTTTGGAAAAATAGGGGGCGATTGCCGAAAGGGTTAAAGTCTGGTCGGAAAAAGAAGACATATCTACCTTACCGCCGTCGAAGTTTTTAATCAGCTCTATAAACTTATAGTCGCCCTGCATTGTGTGGGGCATTATCCCCCTAACCTTAATATCCGCGCCTAAAATGCGGTTGATTGCATAGAAGTAGCACCCTGCGGAAACGTCGGGTTCGATTTCGTACTTCTTTGCCGAATATGCGCCCGACACGGTGTATTCGCCGTCCTTTTCCTCAACGTTTACCCCGAAAGACCACATCATATCCAAGGTCATCTTAACGTAGTCCATTCCGTGACTGCCCACCGTCTTTATGGTAAAGGGCTTATTGGCAAGCACTCCCGCCATTAAAAGGGCGGACAAAAATTGGCTTGACTTTGAGATATCAACGCACACTTGACTATCGGGTTTAGCCGTACCCTTGACCTTAAAGGGGAAGCAGTACTCCTCACCCTCGAACTCGAATTTTGCGCCTGCGTTTTGGAGAGCGCAGATTAAGTCCTTTTGGGGGCGTTTGCGCATCTGTTCGGAGGAGGTTAAACGGAACTCGCCCTCCGATAATGCCGTAACAGCCGTTAAAAACCTTGCCGCCGTGCCTGCACTGCCCACGTAAATTTCACCGCTATTTTTGGGCAGTTTACCACCGCACCCCGTGATTTTAACCGTGGTACCGTCAACTTCCGTCTTAATACCCAAAGCCTTTACGGCATTTAAAAAGGTTAAGCAGTCGTCCGAAAGTTGCGCTCCGTACAAAACGCTCTCCCCGTCTGCAAGGGCGGAAATGAGTAACGCCCTCGCCGTAATACTCTTCGACCCGGGTACGCTAACGCATACCTTGCCGTTTTTAATTTTTCCGTATATGTTCTTTACGGCGTAATCCATAAGCTCCCCCTTATTTTCTTCGCCTTAAAATATCGCCCTGACTTAAATGTATAGGGCAGTTAACCTTGTAAATTTCCTGTACTAACTTGCAGTCTGTTACGCTCTCGCCTTTGCTGTCCTCGGCACGTTCAACCACAAAGGACTTGCCGAAGTTTTCGGTGGGGGTCAAAACTTCCAAGGTATCGCCCACCTTAAATCTGCCCCTCATCTCAACCTTTGCAAAGCCGTCTCCGCCCTCAATGACGTTTGCTATATAGTCGCAGTCACCCTTGGTTTGGCTGTCCGAATAGTTAACCGTCTGGTGGTTTTCCCCCAGCATATATGCCGTTGTGTAGTCGCGGTGAGCCGACGTCGTAAGCTCTCTTTCAACAATTTCATTAAACCCTGAATCTATGCACCTGCGGTAGGCGTTAACCACCGTTGCAAGGTAATATTCGCTCTTCATTCTGCCCTCGATTTTGAAAGAGCATACGCCTGCCTTTGCCATCTTTTCGAGGTGGGCGGACATATTTAAGTCCTTGCTGTTGAAAATGTAAGTTCCCCTTTCGTCCTCTTCTACGGGGAGATAGTCGGTCTGCAAACCTGCGTCTGCCTTTTTAACAGAGTATTTCCATCTGCACGCCTGCACACATTCGCCCCTGTTGGAAGGTCTGCCTGCAAGGTAGTCGGAAAGAAGGCACCTGCCCGAATAGGATATGCACATTGCGCCGTGAACGAACGCCTCCAACTCGATATCGGGAACGAAGGAGTGAATTTCTTCGATTTCGTTAAGCGAAAGCTCCCTTGCAAGAATTGCCCTTTCCGCACCCTGTTCCTTCCAGAATTTAACGGCGTATTTGTTAGTTAAGTTCGCCTGTGTGGATATATGCACGGGGAGATTAGGCGCTGACTTTTTTACGGCATAGAAAACTCCGCTGTCCGAAACTATAACGGCGTCAACGCCTATAGAATAGAGGTATTTAAAGTAATCGCCGAGGGCGGAAAGGTCTGCGTTTTTTGCAAAGATATTGGCGGTTACATATACTTTTTTATTAAGGCTGTGGGCAAGATTTACCGCCTCTTTAAGCTCTTCACCGTCGAAATTATCGGCAAAGGAACGCAGAGAAAAGGCTTTGCCCCCGATATATACCGCATCCGCGCCGAAATATAAAGCCGTTTTTAATTTTGCAAAGTTGCCTGCAGGGGCAAGTAGTTCTACTTTCATATGTTTTCCTTTTATATAATAATTAACCTTGTTCGAGTATGCTCCTCTGGAAAGAAACGAGCAGTTCAAGGCGCAGGAGTACCACCGACAGGAGCTTACTAAAAACGTAAGTGACTGAGGTGGCACGGACTGCAACGCAGAAATACGAAGTTTATTTACAGAGAAGTAAGTTATAGCTTTATACTTAAAGCCACGCCGTTACCGACGTCTATTATCTGTGTGTATAACTCCTCGTCTTCGGTTATCGCGGTGAGATACTCCTTAATGTGTTCTACCAACATATGTCGCTTTTTGGGTACGGGCTTTTCGCCGTTGACCCAACCGTACATTAGAATATCGTCCGAAAAGAGGGTTCCGCCTGAATTTAACAGTCGCTTTAACTGCGGTAAATATTTGATATACTGCACCTTAGGTCCGTCCAAAAATATGAAGTCGTACCCATCTAAAAGAGTGGGTAAAACTTCCCCCGCATCGCCGACTATTACGGTTGCCCTGTCGGACATATGTGCGGAGGCAAAATTTTCCTGTGCCGATTTTGCAAACGCCTCGTTAAATTCAATGGTAGTCAGTTGAGCGTTTTTACAATTTTCAAGCAGGCATATGCCCGAAACGCCAACCGCCGTGCCTATTTCGAGAATTTTCTTGGGTTTTGCCATTTGGGCGCATATGCATAAAAACGCAAGTGTTTCGTTTGAAGAAACGGGTATTCCCCTTGCAAACGCCCCCTCCCTTATGGCGTTAACCAAGGGGGAGAACTTAAACTTGTTTAGCGCATACGTCCTTGATTCCCTTTCGGGCGAAGAGGTATCGTTGTGCGCGTATTCATATGCGGTTTGATTACTTGTATTTTTATCCATATGTTTTAAAGGTAATATGCGGTAGTGCGCATATATATTGGGGAGAATTGCGGACTTCGTACTCTGGGATTGCCACACTTCGCTATCGCTTCGCTCGCAATGACGGCTTACCACCACATTGGGGTAAGTCCCTATTCATATATACGAGCGAGACAAGGAGCGCGAGGATAACCCGAAGGAGTTTACTAAAAACGTTGAGGTGGCACGGACTACAACGCAACCCACAAGCCCATCCCTCTGCGGAGATACGAGCAAGAGCAGTTATAATTTTTTTACCTTATTCGTATATGTACCTTTGCGGAGAAGCGAGTAAGAGCAGGAGAGCGAGGCTTTTCGACGGGGAGTTTACTAAAAACGTAAATGACCCGAGAAAAACGTAGCTCGACAAACTATTACGAAGCTTATACGCAAAGCGCTAGTTATAAGCTTATAACTCAACGACTACGGGCACTATCATCGGCGACTGCTTAGTCTTCTTCATAAGATAGTTGCGGAGTGCCTTTTTAATTACCCTTTTGAGTTCATCGACACTGCCGATTGACAGGTCGTAGCCTTCAATGGCACGGTCTATTACCTCTCTGATTTCCTTGTTATAGTCGTGGTGGAAGTCAAACACAAAGCCACGTGAATTTATGGCGGGTTCGCCTATTACCTCTCCGCCCGATACGGCTACGGAGACAATAAATAGTCCTTCGGTAGCAAGCTGACGCCTATCCTGCATTACAACCGAAGCCTTTTCGTCCTCTATGCCCTCGCCGTCGATTAAAAGCGAACCCGAAGGCACGTCGGGAAGCTGACGCATACCCTTAGACGTCACCTCTAAACAGTTACCGATATCGGCAAGGAAGGTATTTCTTTCAGGCATACCCAAGCTTTCTGCAAGCTGTGCGTGCATCTTTAAGTGCCTGTACTCGCCGTGAACGGGTACAAAGTAACGGGGCTTTAACAGGGTGTGCATAATCTTATGCTCTTCCTGACAGGCGTGACCGGATACGTGAACCTTTTCCAAACTTTCATAAATAACGTTTGCGCCGAGGTGATAGAGCTTGTTGATTACGGTATATATGCCCCTCTCGTTGCCGGGAATGGTCGAGGCGGAAATTATTATCGTATCGTTTTCGCCTACGGTTATGGCAGGATTTTCGGCATTAGCCATACGGGTAAGCGCACTCATCGGTTCGCCCTGACTGCCCGTACACACTATAATAAGTTCGTCGTCGCGGAAATTTTTAATCTTAGAGATATCGACGAGAACGCCTTCGGGTATGGACATCTCCCCTATCTTTTCCGAGGCATCGACTACGTTAAGCATACTTCTGCCGTTTAACGCAACCTTACGCCTATATTTTTCCGCCAAATCTATAATCTGTTGCAGGCGGTGTACGTTGGAGGCAAAGGTTGCAATAATAATTCTGCGAGTTGAATTTTCGGCAAACATTCTGTCCAACGTTTCGCCCACAACCGTTTCGCTCATAGTATAGCCGGGGCGTTCGATATTAGTGCTTTCGCCCATATACAAAAGCACTCCCTTTTTGCCAATCTCTGCTATGGTCTTTAAATCGATGGGCTGACCTGCAACGGGGGTTAAGTCAATCTTAAAGTCTCCGCTGTGGAATATTACGCCTTGGGGAGTGTGGATAGATAGGGCAACCGCACCTGCTATTGAGTGGTTTACGTTGATGAAATCCACCTTAAAGCAACCCGCCTGAAAGCTCTGTCCGGGGGCTACTACCGTCTCTTTTACGCTATTTAATTTATGTTCCCTCAGCTTGTTGTCGGCAAGTGCCAACGTAAGCTTAGTCCCCACTACGACGGGTACGTTGACCTGCTTTAAAAGGTAGGGAACACCGCCGATATGGTCCTCGTGACCGTGGGTTAAAAATAGGGCTTTAATCTTACTTTCGTTCTCTTTAAGATAGGTTACGTCGGGGGCGACGAGGTCTATGCCGGGAGTATCTTCCGTGGGGAAGGTGATGCCGGCGTCTATAATAATGACGTCGTTACCGCACTCTAATGCAGTCATATTCTTGCCTATCTCGCCCACACCGCCTAAGAATATAATTTTAACGGCGTTCTTAGGGGATTTTTTAGGCTTTTCGCCCTTGACGGAAAATGCCGTTTGTTCATTTATTACGGCTTCCCTGACCGCCTTTTTAGTTGCGGTTGAATTTTTATTCTTTGAGGTTGACGGCGCTAAATATTCCGCCGTTGTAGCTTTTTTGGTTGAAGTCGGCTTTGAAGATGAGCGTGCCTTTTTAGTCTGCCCCGCCTTCCCCTTTGCCGACTCTGCAGATTTTGCCTTTACCGACTTTGAACGCGTCGGCTTTGTCCTCTGCTTATTATCGGAGGCGTGATTTACCCCCGACTTCTTTGAGCGGATTTTCTTTTTCTCTTCTCCGCTACGGTTTGTGTTTTCCATATATATTATAAATATCCTTAAATTTTACGTTAAAAATGTATTAAATTATTGTTTATGCTTGCGCAAAACTAAAGGGGGTGTTTCTTTTCGCCCCCTTTTTTGTCTTTAGTCAGGGCGTTTTACGCCCGTATAATTGCCTATTAAAATTTTATTTCTTGCTTACGTCTTTAACAAGACCGTCTTCTATGAGTTCGTCCATAGTTTCATAGGGATACATTGCCGCGTAATCCCTCTCTGCTACGTGGCGTTTTTCGCCGTTGCGCATCTCCATCATCTCGTCAATCAGCCTGATTGCCTTTTTAACGCCGAGAGGACTCTTGATTTTAACCATCATAGGAGTGCCGTGCATAGACTTATTGTCCGAAACGTCTGCATGGTGATAAACGGAGAGTGCATATTCTGCAGGGTTCAATGCAAGATATAGGCAGAGCGTCTTACCTCTTATTTTGAACCTTGCAATCGTTTCCCTACCCTTGTTGAAACGTTCTGCACCCCAAGCTACGTTGGAGTTGACCTTCTTGTAGGATAATAGCGCCGTCTTAACCTGACCGTAATAGTTCTTCTGTTCGTCCGTTCCCTGAATAATTCTTGCAATGAAGGAACGGTTGTATTTCATCATGTTTGCAAAGTCAACACCGCCCTCGCCTTCAAGTCCGTCGGGCATTATTTCGCCTTCGGAAGGGTTCTCGTCTATGTCGCCGACAATCTCGTCGATTACTTCGTCGCTCTGTGTTTCGCATTCCTCTTCGTCGCTAACCACGTCGCTAACCGTAACTAAAGCTTCGTCGCAAGCTACGCTCTCTTCCTGAACAGCTGAAACAACGGCACCGCTCAACAGCAAGTTTTTAATCTCTGCGATATCTTCGTCAATCTTATTGAAACGCTCGCTGTATTCCTCTTTAACCGTGGCAATCTCTTCCTCGACCTTATCGTAGCGCTCGTCGCTGACCTTTGTCAATTCCTCTTTGATGTTCTCAGTTATCTGATTTACGCCCTCTTCGTCGATTACTATATCGTAGTCGCCCTCTTCTTGAACAGAGGAAACGACGGCACCGCTTAACAGCAAGTTTTTAACCTCTTCGATATCCTCGTCAATCTTGTTGAAACGGGCGTCGTTAGATTCCTTTACGGTAGCGATATTTTCTTCTATGCTGTTGCAACGCTGTGCGTTCTCATCTTTAACTTCGGTTAAGCCGGCTTCAATATTGTCGAAGCGTTCGCCGTATTCCTCTTTAACCGTAGCAATCTCTTCCTCGACCTTTTCGTAGCGCTCGTCGCTGACCTTGGTCAATTCCTCTTTGATGTTCTCGGTTATCTGGCTTACGCCCTCTTCGTCGATTACTATATCGTAGTCGCTCTCTTCCTGATTTTGTAAAAGTCTTTCGGAGACGGAATCTGCAATCTGTTCGCCGTCCAATACGGGTGCGTTGGGTATTGCGGGGATTATACCTGCGATAATCTTGTCTGCGATATCGGCATTATCAACCTCGGGCATAAAGTTGGAGAGGATTGCCGCCGACTTTTCCGCAAGGGCGTCCTCGTTCACGGTAGCCGTTACCGAAAGCTTTTCGGAGATTGAATTTGCAAGCTCTTCGGCGTCGATATTAGCTTCGCTCTCTGCAACAGCCATTATTGCAGGGTTAAGCTTTTCGGCAACCGCGGAGGCAAGTGCGTCATAGTCAAACTTGCTCTCGATAGATTTAGCAATGGAATCACAGCCGTCGTCGTCAACGGTAATTTCAAACTCTTCGGGGGAGACGGAGCCAACCTTTTTAGCAACTGCGTCTGCAATTTCGTCGGAGTCAATCTTTTCGCTGAGTCCTTTAATGATAGCCTCTACGATAGCCTCTTCGTTCAATACGTAGGAAGGAGCGTTAGTCTCTTCAACGTATTCTTGTGTTTCGTAACTGTCAGCCGTCTCAACCTCTTCGTCTTCAACGCCGTAAGTCATAGTAGCCAACTGCTCCTCTTCAGGCTCTTCCGCGTACTCTTCGACGTACTCCTCAACAGGCTGTTCGGCAACGATTCTTTCGGCAATCTTATCAGCCAACTCTTCGATATCGATTTCGGCAGAAGTTGCAACGGTGGGTATTACTATCTGCTCTGCCACCTTAGAAGCTATATAGTCGGAAGAAAGCTGTTCTTCGGGAGACATTTGAGCAATCTTTGAAGCGAGTTCGTTATAATCGATTTCCTCGGCAAGAGCTTGGGGAATGACAAGGTTCTTTGCAACGGAAACGCCCAACTGACCGTAGTCGATGTCCTTAACCTCCTGTTCGGGAAGTTTTTCTACAATCTTAGTTGAAAGCTCTTCATAATCAAGCTCTTCCGCAACTGCTTGGGGTATAATGAGGTTCTTTGCAACAGAAACGCCCAACTGACCGTAGTCGATGTCCTTAACCTCCTGTTCGGGAAGTTTTTCTACAATCTTAGTTGAAAGCTCTTCATAGTCAAGCTCTTCTGCAACTGCCTGGGGAATAATGAGGTTTTTTGCAACGTTTACGCCTAACATACCGTAGTCAAGGTCAACGACCTGTGCAGGGGCAGGTTCAGGCATTTTGGATATAAGCTTATCTGCAAGTTCGTCGTAATTAAATTCCTCTGCGACAACCTGAGGGATATACATATTCTTGGCAACAGAATAGCCGAGAGAATCGTAATCGATTTGCATACCGCTGAGTTTGGAGGCAAGTTCGTCGGTATCGACCTTTGCGGTATCGGGAATGATAATTTTAGAAGCTACGCTCGACGACAAATCATCGACGTCGATATTGGCGTTAACTCCCCTGTTCTTGATTTCGGCAACTTCGTCGGCAATCTTCTGAATGGATTTAGCCAAAGTAATACATACGCTCTCGAGCTGTGCCGAAAGGTACCTAACTTCCGTTTTAAGCTTTTCACTCTCCTCGGTGATTTTAGCAATAGTCGTCTGTCCTGCCGAATAATTTGCCCCGACTGTGGCGAGTACGTTGTTTAAACGTGCGTCAATAGATGCAATCTGTCCGCCGAACTTTTCCAAACGCTCTAAAACAATTTCAGAATCACCGCGTTTTCCGTCATTATAGAAATCACTCATATCCCACCTCTAAACTTTTATTTGTAAATTTTCCGCCGATTAAGCCTTTGTTTAGGCATATACGCAGGGCAATCGACTGAAAAATAACTCTTTCCTTAATATAGTTTACACCAAATTTATGCAATTGTAAATACAATTAACGGTTTTTTTCGCCTTAAAACAGAAAAATTTTTTATGCGTAAAAATGCATAAAATATTTATGATTGAGGCTCACAAAATAATTTTTATTCATAATTGCGAATTTTTTGTAATATTGCTTGCATATTTTTGCATAAAGGTGTAAAATGATTGAAATTTGTTT
>JBJEVA010000085.1:0-14940 GCA_051884115.1 Candidatus Coproplasma sp.
GAAACATATACGCACCACGCCCTTTGAAAGTGCCGATACGCAGCGGGCGGAGAACCTACCGCCATCAAACGTAACCCCGTTAGCCTCGCTGCCATCCGAGAAGGTATACTTTACCGAATGATTAACGGCATTTTGAACGTTCTCAACAGGAACTGCACACAGTTCACCGTTTGACATCTGTTTTATTTCGTGAGTGACGAGGTTGCCGCCCCAATCGAAATCGCCAACCGAACCGCCCGTAAGCTTTGCACACCAGGCAAAGGCATATATCTTATCCCCCGCCTTTTCCAACTGACCTGCATAGAAACCGCTTGCGTCTATACTGTCTCGTTCAAACCTCTTCCACGCCCCGTTGCGCTCCGTGCGGTAGCGGTAATGGGTAACCCTGTTTTCGCCCTGCTCACTGTAGGCAAGATAATAATATCCGTTATATTCGATATAGTTGGGACACTCCATATTATAGGTGCCGCTATCGTTCTCAAAGAATACACCCCTGTCTATCCACTCCTCGTCGTCTGCGTTAAGCGTGGTAGACGAATAGCGTTTAATAACGCCTTTGCCACCTTGATTAGTGGTTACCAACATATAATACTGTTCGTCGTATTCATCGTAATAGACGTAGGGGTCACGGAAGTCGTTGCTATAGCCGTACAGATTAAATTCCTCTATCTTAGTCCAGGTTTTTTGGTCGGTACTTGTTGCATGGCGAATAACTTCCACATACTTAAGCCCCGTGTCCGCCTCACCGTTATGACCGGTGTAGAAGCAGTGATAGGTACCGCTTGAATCCTTGATAAACGAACCCGTACCTAAAGCCGCATCGGGGGAGTTGAATTCCTCAACGTAATCTAAAATCACACCCTCGTCGGTATAGTGTACAAAGTCTGAAGTAGTAAGACGGGCTATGGGGTGATAGTAGGTGCTTAAACTGCCCGTGCTGTTTTTCAGGTGGTAGATATTCATTACGCCGTTATCATAAAAAGGCATAACGTCACCCATGGTAACTTCACCCGTATCGCTATGAGTGGACACGGGGAATACGGTTGCGCTTTCGTCCTTCTGCCAACCGTCCGAACAACCGCATAAAGTAAGGCTTAATGCCCCTATAGCAATAACTGTTGCGATTAGTTTTTTGCCCTTCATAATTCCACCTTTGCTATTTTTTTAACTGTGGCGCAACCTTCAGTTGAAAGGGAAAGCTCCTCTCCGATATATATTCGGCTGGTTATAGCTTCCTTACCGCCGTCAATGAACAACTCTATACTCGAAACGTCCAAAAGCACACGAACTTGACACGCTGAATAACTGTTATTTGTAGTGCGTACGCAGCCGTTTTTATTGTTTGAAAGCCGGGTATCTAAGTAGGCCTTTCCGTCCTTTAAACCCATTTCAACGCTTCCGCTTTGACCATTTAAAGTTACTTTGCATTCACCATCAAATAACAGGGATAAATCTGCACTTGAAGGCAATGCCGCCCCTGCAAATTCTTTGCAATATTTATCTAAAGAGCTTACGGGAGTTTGCACGATTTTGCCGTCTTTAATGGATATCTCCCTGGGGATCGAGAAAGAACCGACCCAACCGTCACCCATTTCGTGGGTGGGGTAGCTCTTGCCCCACATCTCTAACCAGCCTATCATTATATTCTCTTTGGTGCAGTTTATAAACTGCGGAGCATAGAAGCAATCGCCTTTGTCTATCTCGCATATATCCTCAACTGCCATACTGCCGTTTTCAAAGTCTAACTGACCTATTATGAATACGCTGGAGTTGACGTTTTTAAAATCGTTCCCCCTCTCGGCTACGTTACAACCCGAAGCTATTATAACGTCTTTGCCGTCTATCCTTCTCCAGCTGGGGCATTCTCCCATATCGCCCAATTCGTAAAAAGGTCCGATTGTAAACTTATAATCAAGGCTATAGGGCGTATCACCGCCTAAAACTAAAATAACACCCTTGTTGGTCTGTATATCCTTACCGCCGATAAATACATAGTATTTGCCGTTTACCTCCACGGGGTAGGGGTCGCGGAAGTCCGTACGGCTGATATTTTCAGGAAGTCTTTCATTATCGAAAATCTTCTTTCTGTTTAAAAACTCACCGCCGTCCGAGACAGAGCAATAAATCTCCTCCCTCTTTTCTCCGTTGCACTCGTAGTGTTCGGTATATATGGCGAGGAGGTTGCCCTCGTAACAAATAGCTCCGCCCGAGAAGATGCTTACGTTTTCCGTCTGGGGAATAACTGCCGCACCGCAGTCGGTATAGGTTATTAAATCCTGCGAGGTGAACCTACCCCAGAGCATTGTACCCGGCTGTGTATTGTAGGGATTGAACTGATAGAAGAGATGATACTCACCGTTGTAAAAGGTCAATCCGTTGGGGTCGTTCATCCAACCGACGGGGGGCATCATATGATACCTGTTTCTATAGCGAGTATTTACTCTGCCCTTATTGTTATTTATGTATTCGTTAATTTCCGAAAGATTTTTAACCATTTTCTCCATCAAACTGACTGTTTTTGTAACAAACTCTTATATCTTTAATTTCAATAGTTACGTTGTTGTTGACTACGTTTGCAGGTGAACCGAACTGCCAGACGAGGTAGTTAGTATTTCCACCGTTATCCGAACACCATATCGCAAAGGACTGTTCCTCTTCGGTTACGGTTATTCTCTGCCATGCAAGGGTGGGATCCCATCCTCCGTAAACGGGTGCGGCGAAAACAACTTCTGTTGCCTTTGTCGCCTTAGCCGTAAAGGTTATAACGTAGTTTAACCCGCTTCCCGAAAGGTAGAATTCAGGTCCTATTACCTGTTGGTGCCAATCGGTTGAAGAGAAGCTTTCGACAGTATAGCTGAAGCTTCCGCCGTAGGTTTTCAACTCTCCGCTAAAGCCTTCCGCCTGAGAGCTTGTGAAGTCTTTAAGCTCTATATTTTCCACACGTTCACCGCTTGAATAGGTGGTTACCTTTAAATTTGAAAGGGTTATCCGGTTTACATAGTTACCGGACTGAACGTACAGCCAGAGCGCACCCTGGGTGCTATTATCGGGCGTTACGCTTACAGACCTTGAAACAATACCGCTGACGTTTTCATAATACTGCGTAGAGTATTTATATTCATCCCACTGCCCTCTTTGAACGGACACCTCGAAGGGTTCGTTTCCGCTTGCGGTAACGTCAAAGCTTACCGTATATTCAACGCCTGATTGCAAATTAAGACCTGTGTTTATGAACATGCCTCCACGCCATGCCGCATCCGATGTTGAAGTTACGCTTACCGTTGCAGTCTGTCCGTCACTGGTTACGCTGCCTGCCGTTCCGTCGAAACGAGGCAAGCTGTTTTGAGAGGTGAAGGCAAAACCCTCCAACAGATTTATCTGCCCTTCGCTCTGCGTGTAGCTGTACCTTGCACCTTTAAGCGTGAAGTCTATCTCATCACCCAAGCCGCCGAATTGAAGAGCAATTTCAGCCGAAGCCGTGCTATCGTCACCCGTAGGCGTATAGCTGAATTTTAACGTGTTTTCGCCTTGCTCTAACTTAACTTCGGCTATGCGGTTGCTATCCGCAGTAACGTAAGCCCTTCCGCCCACGTTTAATTCATAGTCGTATTCAAACGTGTACGTAGTGCCTTTAGTAACGGTGTACGTACGCACCAACTGCACATCCTCGGCTATTTCGCCGCCGACCGCATTGATTTTATAAATGCCATCGTACATTCCGTTTTGCGTAAGACTTGCACCACCGCCTGTTATCACATTAAATCCGCTTACCTGTTTAAAATCAAGGTAGGTCTGCCTATCTGTCGCGCTAATTGTTGCCGATTTGGAATAGGTCTGCCCTTTCGAATCGCAAGCCGTATAGACCACCTTATAGTCGCCTGCCTTATTAAAGACTGCATAGCCGTCCGTGACCTCAACTTTGGGATAAACTTCTATATTCATAGAAGGGGTTATATCCCCGTCCTCCTTATCGAGGGCAACGACTCCGTCTAAAAGGTCAACGGTGGAGTTTACCACGCACTCTATATCGTGCGCACCCTCAATTTTGGGAGCGGAGTTTTTTGGTTGATTATTACAGCCTGTAAAAGCCGTAAACGTAAATACAGCCATAGCCGTAAAAATTAAGGTTTTAATCTTTTTGTTCGTCATCTTTATTCTCTCCGACTTCACCTTGCCCCATTGCAGGGCGGTTAATTCTGCCGTATTCGTCTAAATAGTCGTCAGTGTTTTCCTGCTTTTTCAACTGTTCGACAGTAGTTCCCAACGCCTTTGCCTTAAGCTTATACAAGTTCTCTTTCATAAGCACTGTTATTAAATAAGATATTGGATATAGCGTAAGCACTAAAGCATAGGGGAAATACATTATCAAAAGCACTATACCAACAACGCAGGCTACGCTGATTATCGCACGGATAAGTCCGCCGAAGATAAGCATAAAACCGTTGCGGAGGAGTTGCAGGAATGTTACTTCCATATTGATTATTATCGTAGGCGCCGTAACCGCATATATTATGCCGAACACAAGTGCTACGTAGCTGACCCCCAACACAAAGGCATTTAAGTTTTGGGGGTGGGTGTTGAAAAAGTAAATATTGAAAACAGGAAAGATAAGTATTACAAGTTCAAACAGCGTATATAGACAAATTAGTTTAATATTCTGCCCTATTGCAATGAAGATATCTTTAAATCTTCTGTCGTCAACGCTCTTACCAAAATAATCGGTTAAGCCAACTGTCACGGCGAAAAAAGGCAATACAGTGACAGTCGCAACCGCAGTTATGAGAGTTACGACTAAAAATTCCCATATATATTCGCCTATCCGCTGTAGCCCTTTCATTCCATCCTCTATTTCAACGCTTCAAGATATCTTTCGTATCCTGCCTGATTGACCTTCTTTACCGTGTTAATCAAGTTAGCGTTATCTTTTAAAAATTCCTGCCACGACTGTTTTGAAGGCGTGGTTTTGGTAATACTCTTAGTCACCCAAGTGGTTATATTGTTGGATAACGTTGACTCGTATCTGTTCAACGTTTCAAGTTCTTCCACCGTATAATTTAAGTTGGGGATAGAAATTGCACCCTCGTAAGTATAGGGCTTAACGTATGAGTCAAGCCTTTCCAACCTCAACAGCGCACGCGATTCCATCTGCACGTCGTTTTCCCATTGCTTCTGCGTGAGATATATTACGCCGTAGGGGGCATTCTTCATACGGAAATCATCCGCACTCTGATTGCCGTGGTCGTCGTTAGGAACCAACCTTCCAAGTTCGTCCCTTACGCTATAAAACGCACCAGACTCAACCGAGCCGTAGTTTAATTGAGCAGAGAAATACGGGTCGAAAAATTTATCGAAATAAGCCAATAATTTTTCGGGGTCTTTGCATGCGGAAAGTATTACACACTCTCCCTTTTCAATCTCCTGCTCGTTGCTTACGCCCACGTTTCTATTGCCGTTTTCATCGCTTAAAGGCAATACCGTGATATAATCGTCGGCGTTGGAAACTACCGTTTCCTTTTCCCACCAATAGAACGAACCGTAAATTTTCGTCTGCCCTCTGGCTAAAAAGGTATCCTGACTTTGCTCGAATACAGAACTGCGGAAAAGCCCCTTTGAACACCAATCGCTAAGCTCTACTATGGCGTTAAACCAATTTTCGCTTTCGATTGTAAACACCACTTCGCCGTTTACAATAGTCTTATGTTCAATATTTTCAGGCACTCCGAAGGAAGCTATTAAATCACTCTCGTTGCCCTGCCAATTTCCGTTTACAAACGACAGCGGAACTTCGTTCGTGGTTGAACCGTCGCCGTCCATATCCAGCTCAGCAAATTTCATAAGTATCTGTTTAAAGTCGTTTCGACTGATATCCAAGCCGTCAACTAAATCTTCGCTCGTTAAGTCTAAGCCTGCAGGCAGATTATTAGTATCAATCAGCTTCTGCACCCAACTCTTGTTTAAAAAGAGTATATTGGGGTAGGCTTTAAGCCCCATCTCTTCCACTCTCGGCAGGGAATAAATATGTCCATCGGGAGATTTGAGCGTTTCGTATATATCGGGGCGCTCCTCTAAAATGGCTTTGAAGTTGGGCATACAATCGAGATACTCATCTATCGCAACTATTCGCCCCCTGCTACCGTATTTATACAGAGCTAAATCGGAAAATCCTGCGTGATATATTGCGTCTATTCCGCTTGTACCTACGGGGTCGGGGTTGTTGGAGTACTGAGCCGAAGTATTGTAAGCCCAATACACGTCCGTACCCGTCTCTTCGGCAAGCTCTAAAAATACGGGCATAGTGTTGTAATCTTTTACGTTATCCTCTTTGACGGAAAGAACGGTGAAGTCACCCTCTGTTCCCCTCGTCGTCGTACCCATAGCAAAGGGTATTACGCAGGCTATCCATACTAAGAAAGCTACTACGCCTATTACAATCTTTTTCATTTTCCCCTCCGCTAAATTATTTGAATGAACCCACCAAAACACCCTGACCGAAGTGCTTTTCCAAAAGCGGATAGACAACAAGTATAGGCACCGTGGCTATAATAATAGAAGTGAATTTAATCTGCGTAGCCATACGCATCTGTTCTAACACCACGTCGCCTTCGCCACCCGTAGTGGCATTTAAAAGGTCGTTTAAAAGTGTCTGCAGTGGATAGAAGCCCTTGTCTATGTTGAATATGTATGCGTCTATGTAGTTGTTCCAATGCCCGACTGCATAGAACAAAATCATAACGCTGACTATGGATTTTGCCAAGGGAAGGACTATATCGAAGAACGTCCTTATCTCACCCGCGCCGTCAACCATAGCCGCTTCCAACACCTCCTTAGGCACGTTGGACTGGAAATAAGATTTGCACATAAACACGTTATATACGCTTACGCCACCGCCTATTATTAAAATAAGCGGGTTTTCGTACAAGCCGAGCGCACGGCATACGATAACGTAGGGCAAAAGTCCTCCGCCGAAGAACATGGTTATTATCAGCATCGGCATTATTATCTTTCTAAAAGGCAGATACTCGCGCGAGAGCGCCCAGCCTGCAGGGATAGTCAGCGCAATGTTGAACGCCGTACCAAGCAGGGTGTAGGCAAGCGTATTGAAATAACTGCGCCAAACTTCATCGTTGTTAAACAGGTTTGCGTAACCCGAGAAAGTTATCTTAATCGGCGCTATCCATACGTCACCCGTCATAACTGCGTCGGGGTCGCTTATCGAAGCTATAACGATATAGTACAGCGGATAAATGACGATTACCGCCAAAAGGAATAATATTATTCCGCATATAACGTAATAGACGTAGTCGCCCTTGCTCTCTTTTATTTTGTTTTTTCTTTTAAGTGACTTTAACTGTTTGCCGTCCATGTATCCCTCCATTACCACATACTCTGTTTAGAGAGCATCTTAGACGTATAGTTAGCGATAATAAGCAGTATTACGTTTATTACCGAATTGAACAGCCCTGCCGCAGTACCTACACCGTACTGACCGCCCATCAAACCGAATTTATAGACGTAGGTGGATAGTATTTCGCTCGCTTCAAGGTTACCGTTAGTCTGCATAAGCAGAACCTTTTCATATCCGCAGTTCATTAAATTGCCGACGGATAGAATCATAAGCATAACGATTGTCGGCGCAATGGCGGGCAAATCTACGCTGAATATACGCCTGAAACGGGAAGCCCCGTCAACCTTTGCCGCTTCGTGAAGGGCGGGGTCAACGCCCGATAACGCGGCGAGATATATTATTGCCGACCAGCCGAAGTCCTGCCAGTTGCCTGAAAAAATGAACAGCGGTCTGAATGCGTCTGCGTTTAAAAAGAGTTGCAGTCCGTTTACGTCTCCGCCCATCTTTTTACTTATCTGGTCTAAAAGTCCGTCCGAGCCGAATAATAATTGCATCATACCTACAACTACGACGAGCGATATAAAGTGCGGTGCGTAGTACAAAATCTGCAATCCCTTTTTAACCTTTTTGGAACGCAGGGTATTTAAAAGCAATGCGACTATTATAGGTAAAGGGAAACCGACGATAAAGCCTAAAATACACAATAAAAAGGTATTAAAAAAGTAATCGACGAAGTTGGGGTTTGAAAAGAAAGCCTTAAAATTATCAAAGCCTACCCACTTTGTAGTTTCACCTATAATCGCATCTCCCGGCATATAGTCTTGAAAGGCGACGAGTATGCCGTACATAGGTACGTAGCAAAATATGATTATGTAGATGAGCGCAGGCAGAATAAACAGAAGTATCCACTTTCTGCGTTTGAAGTTCTCCTTCCACCTTTCCCACTTACTCTGCTTTTTTTGTTCGGGCGAGCCACCGTCCATCTCTTCGTAAGCCTGCTCTACTAACAGCTCTTGTTCGGTTTTACTTGTCGTTTCGTCACAAGGTTCAACCGTATCGATGACGCTCATTTTTAACCCTCCTTATCCTATCTGATTTAATTTTAGATTATAGTATATTACCTGTCAATATTTGAACTTGCGTTTATGCATTTGCTTAAACGTCAAACATATTGTCTTGTGCATTTGCACAAACTAAACTTCTTTCTTTGCTCTGTGTTTATTGATAGCCGTAATAGCAACGTAGCCTATTATTACCGTACCGAATATAGCGATATCAATGTAGAAGAATATGTGATTGGGTTGCTCTTCTTCAATAACGTTGACTTTCGCCTCAGCGAGAATAAAAGTAGTCTGCGGTCTGCCGTTTGAGGTAAGCGCAACAATAGTATGCTTACCGCTTACAAGTGCCTTGGAAGCTTCAGCAGAAATGGTTACTACACCGTCTGCAAAGTTGTATGCAGAACCGTCCATTTTCTCCCCGTCCAACAGCAATCCGTAAAGATTTTCCGCACCGTCTATATTGAACACGATGTCTTCTGCCGACGTAAACTGCCCCTTTTGGGCTTTAATAGTACCACCCGAAAAATCGGTGTTAATTATAACGTCAAACTCACCTTCCTCACATACTATCCTTATGGTATATGCCGAATTTGCTTCAAGGGTGGAGAGATAGCTTTGCTTAATCGTTACTATACCATTCTCAACAGAGCCTTGTTCTCCGGTAAGGCGTTTGCTTGAGTCTGTAACGTTGATGATTTTATTTATGGTGTATCCGCTGAAATCAAGGGTAATATCACTCTCTCCCTGATAGCTTACCCCGTTAATATGCTTTAACGAGACGTTATTTATCAGTCCTTCGGCATTGAAGGTATTAAACCCTAACGTACCGCCTTTATACCCTTTGGCAGGACATATGAGCGAGGCGGAAGTTGCTCCGTCAATGTAGATATAAACGTTACCGCTATTTACCACAAGGCGCATATTGCAGGAAACTTCACCGCCGAAATCGTAACTTGCCGTGGCAATATCTCCCACCCCTGCACGCCAGATTTTGATAACGTTATATCTAAAGTCTGCCGTAGCGACAAAATAGTCGTAGTAATTTTCGCTGACACCGAACATAAGTCCGCACGCCTGACCTTCAGCGTTTACTCCTATATCCGCAGTATATACAAAATCGTTTGCGAAAGTCTCGGAAAAGATAAAGCTATCCCCACCCGAACTTAAAACTAAACCATTATCGTCAGGTCTTGTAAAGCCGAACAGGCAATAATTATAGTCGATATCTCCGACGTAACCATCGTTATAAATGAACACTTCAATATCTTTAATAACGTCACCGCATTGAGCTTTTACCCTGGCAAATCCCTTATTCAACGCCGTAATATATGCCGTCTGCCCTACCTGTTCGAGAGAAATATTATCAGTTCCGTCTGCTACGGTAAAGGTCACGTTCTCCGCACCGTCAGCCTCCGAGAAGGAAGATAAAACTACGGGTGCGGTTTGCCCTACAACTATATCCAGCTTATTATCGGTGAGAATTAAACCGCCCTTTTCGGTTGAACTTGAAAAGATGCCGTTGAGCTTGTAGGCGCTTGCCGTTACAAAAACGTCGCCGTCAGCTGAAAGTTTCATTCCGTTTGATATCGCCGAAGGGAAGATAGCAGAAAACATTGCCTTTCCGTCGGCAAACACTGTCGCAAACGCCCTGTCGCAGATTATTTTAAAATTTAACTTGCCGTCTAAAAGTCTTACGGGCATTTGGATAGGCTGACGATAATAATTGGTCGCATCTGCAAGCAGGGAGCTTTGGGAACGGTCCAAGGTTAATATACCGCTCTCAACGTTATAACTTAAAAGCGTCTTTTCTGCGGAGGAGGAACGCAATTCTACCTCCGCCCTCGTTGCATCGCTTGAGTTGAAATCTATCGTTGCATTCAGCTCGAATATATCTGCACTTGCCCCAACTAAGGCGTTTTCTCCCTTTGCAAGATTGCCGTCGTATTGCGCAATCTGTTCACCCCGAAGCCCTTGCAAAGTCTCTATGGGGGTACGCATAAGCTCGTACTCGCCGTCAACCTTTAAAAGATTTAACTGCGTAACTAAGGTCATTCCGCCGTTATAATTTTCCCTTAACGCCTCATATTCGCCCACGTTCTTCCAGCTTGCCGACCAACTTATTCCATAGACGTTGCCGTCTGCCGAGCCGTTGAACGACTGGAATGCGTAGCTGTCTATGCCGTAGCTAAACCGCTTTAAACCGCTTTCGGCTACAAACAAGCCTTTATCGTTGAGCCTGCCCACAACGTAGTATTCGGCAGGGTAAAACGCCTCTTCTCTCGTAGTGCCGTTATATTTATGGCTATTTGTTTTATCTTCGGGAGACAGTACTAAAACGTACTTATTCTGTCCGTTTACTTCATAGCAGGACAGGTCGGGACATTCGCCCCAAAAGCCCGTACTTCCAATATACTCCCACTCCAACAGGTTAGAGGAGCTGTACATTCTTACAAGCCCACCGCCTACCGCCATAAGCCATTTATTATGTTCTTCGCTCCAAAAAATTTTGGGGTCTCTGAACTCGTTATCACCCATTCCGCCGTCGTTATCGGCACCGAGAATTTCCCCGTATATTTCAAACGAATAACCGCCGTCTAAACTGTAAGCAAGTATTTGCCTTTGAACGTCGCATTGCTTTTCCTCATCCCACTTAGGTTGAGTAAGCACCGCTACTATGCCGTGTCCTGCTTTTAATGTACCGTCTTGAACTTCAAACAGTCCGCTGGTGTTGTCCTTGTCATATACCGCACTGCCGGAAAACATCATTGAGTACCATTCGCCGTTTGCATTCTGATACGCAGGAATAGCGACGCTCTGCTCCTCCCAATGCACTAAATCCGAACTTGTGGTGTGACCCCAGCTCATATTGCCCCAGCCGTTGGCGGTTTCACCCGTGTGTTGGTCATAATTGTACTGGTAGTACATATGATATACGCCGTCCGCATAAACCAACCCGTTAGGGTCGTTATTCCAGCCCTTTTCAGCCGAAAAGGTTAGCCTGTTGCGGTAACTTTCGCCATAGCTTACACCCTCGTCGGCATATGCCGTCCTGTTGACCGAAGCTATGCCCAGAGCAAAAAATATTATAGCGAGAGTGGCAATTAACGCCACAATTATTCGCTTCGTTTTGTAAATGCTCATATTTTCCTACCATTACGCCTCGGCGTAAGTTGCGCCGAGGCGTGAAAAATTCGTTATTTTTGCTGTGCTTGATTAAAAACTTGAATTATTTATACAGCTTTATGCTTAAAGCAGCTTGAGGCCATGCGCCGTCAACTGTACCCTCGTTACTGAAAATGAAGTAAATTGTGTCGCCCGCATTAAGCGAACAGGTTTGGATGACCGAAAGAGTGTTGCTGCTCATTCCATAGAAAGCAGGGTTACTGTAAATAGTGCCTTCGGAATTTTTAACGCCTATCCTTAACGCTAATCTTGTATTTTCCGTACCGCCTGCAATATTTATAATGGCCGTAATATCCGTATCCTTAGTTACTGTATAAGCTATCGCAGTAAATGCATTTGCGTTTATCCAGCCTGCCTTAATCTCTACGCCGTCGGCTATCCAGGCATCACTGGTTTTGCTCTCGGCTTTGGTAAACTTAAAGTCTTCATTAGTGCCCCATTGATATTCTACACCGCCGTACGTCCAAGCGCCGTTGGGGTTATTTTCAATTGAAAACTCGTTTGCGAAGTCGGCAAAGGCTTCACGTTTATATATTCCTATATTTAAAGCACCCTTAGGAGTTGCATTAGAATTCTCGTTGGAGAAGATAAAGTAAATCGTATCGTCTGCTTTAAGCGAATATGTTTGGTTAACATTAAGCGTATTGTCGCTCATTCCATAGAAAGCAGGGTTACCGTAAATAGTGCCTTCGGAGTTTTTAATGCCTACCCTTAACGCTAATTTTGTATCATCCGTACTGCCGACAAAGTCGAGGTCAACTTTTACTTCCATATCCTCGCTTGCCGTATAGGCAATCGTAGTCATTGCATTTGCGGTTATCTCGCCTGCCTTAATCTCTACGCCCTCAGCTGTCCAACCGTCGCCAGCGTCGTTTTTACCATTAGCTTTTGTGAAAGTAAAGTCTTCATTAGTGCCCCATTGATACTCTACATAGCCATACTTCCAAGCACCGGCTTGATTTTCAATTGAAAAATCTTTTGCAAAGTCGGCAATCGCGTTAGCTTTTATTTTAAGCGTAGCTTCAGGCGCATTTTCCGCAACGGGAATTTCGGCAACCACAAGCATTGCCCTGCCATCAAAGTCTGTAATTTGACTTGCGAACATATCATCAACCGAAAGAGTAATCCTTGTCTCTTCCGACGTTTTTACTGAAAGAGAGGAATATACTACGTTAGAAAGCCCCTCGGTCGAGCCGTTATAATCGACGGCGTTGTAAGTATATCCGACTTCGACCGAAGATACGTTTATATCTCCCGTATCGATAGCCGTTACGTAGAGTTTATAATTTCTGTCCACTGACAGAACGGACTTGGTTTCGGTTACGTCGAGCGAAGAATCAACTAATGCAACGGTTTTGCCGGTTGAAGAATTTTCCTCGGCAAAAGCCGTCAAAGAATACGTCCCCACAAAGCCGACTTCCTGCGAGAAAACACTGCGGGTATTTGAAAGCGTTGCTATGCCTACGCTTGCTCCTGCAACCGTTGCTACGGCAAGCGCAGTTATTAAGCTGTTTCTAATTATCTTTTTCATATTATTTACCTCTTATTACTCCTTTTTAATTTCGCAAAATCATTTTTTAATCGACACATCGTAAAGATTGCTAATATCCTCAAATATATTATTGGTCGAATAAAGGTTGCTTGAAGTAATTACGTCTTTGCAATCAAAATTAACAACTTCGATTTCAGGCTGTGAAAATTTCTTTTTTGTCATAACTGTACTCTCCTTATTTTTTAATATAAATGAAATACCTTTGAATACAAATAAATGAATCGCGAACGCTTGTGAAACAAGCGTTCGGGGCATGCCCCTTTTTCCCTTATTTACGTTTGCAATTTGTTAGTTTACAACAATTTATGTTCAAATTTATTATAGTTTTAAATAATATGCCTGTCAACAGCTATTAAAAATTTGTGCATATGCAAAATTGTAAATTGTTAAAATTTTTGCATTTGCATACTTGAATAGCTGAATTTTATATGTTATAATGCAGATGTGGGGGAAAAACAAATGAAAAGGGCAGTAACTATCAATAGCATAGCCGAACAATTAAACCTATCGCGCAACACCGTGGCAAAGGCACTTAACGGACATTACGTTCCGCCAGAAACACGCAGACGGGTGCTTGAAAAAGCACAGGAAATGGGTTATAAATCACTTGGCACACAGCGAATTGAGTACGGTTCAAAAAAATACAGAATACTGCTTGTTTCGTGTAGGCCGTTGAATAATATCAAGTACTTTATACCGCTTATCGACGGAATAGAGACGTATTGCTTCCAGAATAATCACGAACTATTTCAATATACTTTTAACAGTTCACGCAACAGTTTTTCGGATTTTTCAAACTATGTTAAGGAATTGAACGTCAACGGAATAGTTGCAATAGAGTGTTTTGAAAAGGACTTTATTATAAAATTGTTAAATATGGGCATACCCGTATGCTTTAACGATTTTTGCACTTCTTCCATTCAGGTGCAGACGCCGTTTGATATAATAAGCGCAAACGATACGCTGTGCATACAAAATTATGTTGTATCTTTACGGAAGAAATACGGTATAGAAAGATTTACTTTTGTTGGCGACAGGTCGCATTGCCGTAGCTTTAACGACAGGTATTTGGGTATGCGACTTGGACTTCTTACCGCTAAAATACCCCATCACAAAAACGAAGATATTTTATGCGGAGACGATAATTTCGACTATGGCAAGCCTGAGCATATAAAAAATGAAATACTTACATTGAAATACAGACCACAATGTTATATATGTAGCAATGACTTTATTGCCCGAAACGTATGCAACGCACTAAAACTTCTTGACCAAAACGTACCCGAAAACGCCTTTGTGGTGGGGTTTGACAACGTTGAAGAGGCTTATTCGCTTTCGCCATCGATTACCTCCTTTGAGGTTAATAAGCAATTTTTGGGCATGGAAACCATGCGTACTCTCATTCACCGCATAGAAAACCCCGACGTACCGCCTAGGGATATTGCCGTTACCGCAAAATTAATAGTCCGCCAATCCACAACAAGATGATTTGGTTTCGATTTAAATTGCATAAATACCTTTATATATGTTTAATATAATTTAAACTTTTATTTAACTATTACTGGAGCGGAGAAAACGTAACGGCAATAGCATATTTGAATATTAATATTTATAACAAAATAGCATAGAAGAATGTAAAAGATGTAATAGAGATTCAGTCTCTGGAATTTTAAGTTTACCGTCAATCAAGCAAAAAGCCACAGGCGTTGGTTTCTCTCACGGCGAAAATATACAAAATTAAATTTGGTTCTAAAATAAATGTTGTGGTCTAAGAAAAAGGCCACAACATTTTTTCATAA
>JBJEVA010000086.1:0-14785 GCA_051884115.1 Candidatus Coproplasma sp.
CTGATTTCTCTAACGAATATCTTTTAAGGGAGTCGGAGAAGTTCAACTATTAATTCGTACCCCAAATTGTACCCCAAAATTCGCTATTTGTTTGTTATCTTAATAATTAAAAATAGCTAAAAATCAAGCAAAAATCACTTAAATATGTGTGTTATTTACACTTGGTATGGTTAAGGTGTGGGTTCGAATCCCGTCGCCTCGACCAATACAGCTTATTTTTGAGTAAAAATGCTTAAAAATAGGCTGTTTTTATTTGCTTTTCAACCTCGGTTATACTGATTTTCGCTTAAATTGGGGGCAATTTGGGGACAAATCAGTACTTCAACTTTTCGCCCTCTTTTAAAAGATAATCGTCAGATATTCCAGTATAGGTATTATCTAACTTACCTAAGCTATGCCCCATAAATAATTTACGTGCAACGTCAGTCACTCCGCACTCTTCGCACCTTGTGTTGAACGTTTTACGTAAGTCTTTTAACGTATGCCATGGGAATATTGTTTGAAGTTTTTCACGTAATATGTGAGGCACAAAAAAATTCAACTCCTTAACTTCGTTAAGATACGGTCTAAGCATAGGTGAAATGGGAATCTTTTTATACGCTGTTTTACCGCCTTTCTGTTTGCTGTTTACGGCAACTATAAATCTACCGTCAATCTTTGCCGTCTTGTATTCGTTAGGCCTTAAACCCGTATAAAGAGCTACTGCATACATAAGCTGATAAGGTGTTCCGATAAAGCTGTCAAGCAACCGTTTTTCTTCCTCTTTTGTAAAGGCTATGCCCGTCTCCCGTTCGTGGGTGATATGTACGATTATATCAAGCGGATTAAACTTTATAATCTGGTGTTTAATAGCCGTCTTAAAAATTCCGTTTAAAATGCAGTAAACTTCGTCGGCTGTCTTGCCAAGTCCACGTTCTTTTAAATCGTCGATTAGGTTTTGGCAAGCCTCGGGCGTAATCGATTTAATTTTGATATTGCCGAAATACGGTTTAACGTGCTTATTGTATCTTCCTGTTTCTGTTTTGAACGTTAAAGCCGATACGCGCCGTTTATAGAATTTTTCAAAATAGTATTCCGCAAAGTCGGTAAACGTTGTAGGAACGGTTATAACGTTACATTCTCCGGCAGGGCAATTCACCGCCTCGATAAAGCGTTGTTTTGCCGTTTCTAAATCCGGTGCTGAAACTGAAATATTATAACCGTCTCTGCGGTAACGTATCTCGTAACTGCAAGAGTTTTTTCCTCTTATTCTCCGTCTATAATGGACGATACGTCCGTTCTGTGTAAAGGTCTTTGAAAAAGATTTGTTCATTTTTGAAATCTCCTTGTTGGTAAATTCCAAAAACCCTATTTTACTTTCCTCTTTTTCTTCCGAAGAACATGCCCCTATTAGTTCTTGATAATAGTTGTTAAGTTCTTCTTTGTCCTTATTTGTTCTTGCAATCAAAATTTTGCCTACAAGCTCTAAAATCTTCTGTTCTTCCATTATAAACTCCATGTTTTTTATGGAGATTATAACGCAAAAAACAGGTTAAAACTTACTCACTTTTTTAAGCATAAAAAAGTAAGTATTATGATTTTATTCCTGCCATAGTCTCGGCAACGTCAATTAAAGCTCGTTGTCCTTTTTCTCCTAACTTTTTACCGACTTCACGGAAAGCGTAAAGCATATCGTCCTCTAAGGGCGTTATGCTTTTTTTAATGGTCTCTCTCGCTCCTGCCATATATTCTTCTTGGGTTATGTTGTTTTGGTTAATTTCAAGTGCTTGCTCAATAGCTTCTACTGTATCTAAACGAGGTGATTTTATTTTACCGCATATTATTTGCTCAACTGTTCTTAATGGTAAATTAGCCTTATCTGCTATTTGTCTATTTGTTAGTTTTAATTCTTTCTTTCTTTGTCTCCATAAATCAAGTCTACAACTCATTATTTTTATATCCTCCTATTTTCCTTATTGTAGTTGCATTTTATAAAAAACCATTATTAAACGCAATTTTTTTGTAAATAAAGCCTTGACAACCATTATAATTGGTGGTATTATAGTTTCAGAAACCATTGTTTTTAATGGTTGTATGGAGTGAGTGTATGATTAAAAAAATTTTAACGTTTGAAGAATTTAAACAGTTAGATAACTGTAAAAAAATTGAAATGCAGGTTTTAAAGCCTTGCCCTTTTTGTGGCGGTAACGTATTTATCGCAAATCAATTAGGAACTGCTTTTATTGCGTTTAAATGTGATACATGCCATGCTTCAACGCATTTTGCTGAACAAAACATAATTAAATCAAGCGAAGCTTGGAATAAGAGATTTATTGTAAAGAGTGAGTGATATGAATTTTGGTTTGTTAGGTTTGTTTTGCTTTGTGCATTAGCACTTTGTTTTATCATTTTTACGATTGTTGCCTGCGCTATTTTATTGTCCGCTAGGCGAGATATCATTAACTCTGTGTTGTCTTCATATGATTTGCAAGTTAACGAGACTGAAGATTTGCAAGATATAGACCCCTTTGAATAATTGATAGGTTCAATTTATGCCGATAAAGGTTAAATGGCGGTTCAATTCCGTCAATCGGCACACTCACCTCGTAAACGTACACGGCGATAAGTCGTGTACGTTGAGAGAGTGAGAGATATTTTTAAGAGGTGAGTTTTATGAACGAATTTGAATTGGCGTTACCCGATAAAGATGGGTTTGAAAAGTATTTAGAAGAGCTGAAACCGGCTGTTCCTTTAGAATGGAATTATGACAGAAGAGTATATATTCGTGATAATAATCCCGATAAGTTAGCTTGCTATTCTGTAGGTTTTTCAAGGTACAAAAGTTCGCTCAGATATCTTTATGATTATGGCTCTTCAGTTGTTGCTGGTATTCCTAAGCTTTGTTTAGCTTTATCGGATATTTATGTCGGTATGAAGTGTGTGTCATGTTCTGACTATTTAGTTCCAGATAATGAACTTGGTAGTGACTTGGTGCCTGGGACATGTTTTTCTATTTTTGATAAGTTTATACATGACGGTAATACTTTTTTAAAAATAGTTGGTCAGTTCGGTTTATCCGACACTTCAGCTTATAATTATAAAAATTTAGCTTGTATCGTTGAACGTGAAACCGGTCAGTTTTTACCATCATTTCAGGGTTATTCTGTTTCTTTATTGATTGAGATGCAGAGTTATTTAAACTCTATTTATAATGGCGTGACAAGCTTTTATTTTAAACGTTTAGCAAATGTCGTTCCTAAAACTACTACCGTAAAGGATTTTAGGGAATATCGTAAAATAATGCAACTATGGATGAAACGTAAAGCTCCTTTTAATTATTCTGATGAATATGGAATGATAAAGGAATATGTCACTCCTCTTTCGCAAGTGTTGGATATTTACGACAAGCTTATACAGGAACAGGAGCAAAATAAACTTAAAGCTTTAACAGAGCAAGCTGAAAGCAAGGACAAGCCCGACCCTAAGGAGCTTGTCGCAAACGACGTTCTTATTAAGCAGTTAAGAGAGCAGATAACAGAACTTAAAAAGACGTCTGTGCCTAATTTGGGCAAATGTGATGGCTGTGTTTATAGCGGTGTGAACCTAAATAAATGCCGTTGTTGCCGTCGTTATAAAGATTTAAAGGACTTATTTCAGTCCGAATAATTAAGGTAAAACTTTGCTCGGGGGGCTATCAGCCTCCCGACAGCGAAATGCTCCCCGTAGCAGTTTTATAAATATTTTATTAAGTCCGGGTCATACTCGCCCGGCAAAGGAGATTTTTATGAGTACTAAGTATGTTTTTATTGGCGCATTTGCAGGCAAGTCGAAGGATAAGCAGAAGCCTTATAATCGTGTAACGATTGCCGGCATTAACGAAGACGGCACTGCCGGAACTTATGACCTTTTTACCGAAGGCGGAGTTCTTTTGCCTAATCAGGATACGTTGAAATTCGGTGACGTTGTAGAACCTTCATATAAGCCTTCTATGTTCCCCGGTGGACGTCAGTCGCTTGCAGGTTTACAGGTGGTTACCTCCTCACCTTACTTTAACTGATTTTCAATGTATGTATTTCCCACGGCCACCGCAAGGTGGCTGTGGGAAATACTCTTGAACTCTTACAATTAACTTGACCCATTTTTTTCATAATCGGTCAGTCGGGGGCTGTTTATGGATTTATTTGAACTTGAAAAATTAAATCGACATAAAAACGACGGTCAGGGCTTTATAAAAATGGCTCGCCGTATCCGTATAAATGCGCTTATGTCTGAATATTACGAGCAACTTGGTGAAGAGTATGCCGATTTGCTAAAAACCCGTGGCGGTAAGACAGAAGAATTCAGACTACTAATGCATAGGCGGTCGATAAGAATCTTAGGTTGCGGACGTTTCGTACATACAAGGCGATTTAAGGACTTAGGCGTTCATGAGATAAAACAGATAAAGCTTTGTGGTGATAAGTTCTGCGGTAATTGTCAAAAGCAGTTGGCAAACGCAAGGGAACGTAAATTCACTCCGCTTTTAAATGAACTTGCAAAGAATTTCGATTTGTATCACATAACGTTTACCGTTCCGAACGTTCCAGGGGAAAAACTTCCTAAGACTGTAAAAGATATTACAGAACGTTTCGGACAAATGATGAAATACATTCTTTGCCGTAAAAAGATACGTGGAATTACTTTTGAGAATTTCGGTTGTGTCGGTGCAATTCGTTCTTTGGAGATTACTCATAACGGCTCTCGTGCAGATTATCACCCTCACCTTCATTGTATTTTTGTTTTCCGCAAAGGTTTACAGTTGGATAAGCCTAAGGTGTTTACAAACAGGTTTTCCTATGAAAAAGGGCGTAAAACAAGTCAGTTCAGCGCATTTGAAATTTTTATCCAAAAGCTTTGGTTTTTGTGTATAAACGGCGAGCGTGTAACTAAAAAGGCAATAGACAGTTTAGAGTGTGGTTACTCCTGTAAAGTAAATTACGCCGATGGCAATTACCACCAAATATTCAAATACGCAATAAAAGGTCTTCTCGATGAGAAGAAGGCTGAAATGAGACGTAGCCAAGGCGTTATAGACCGTAATATTTCCTTTGAAGAGTTCTGTTGTTTGTTCTTCGCCTTGGAAGGTCGGCGAACTATGCAGGGTTACGGCTGTTTCAACAAGTTGAAATTCGATGACGTTAAGGAAGAAAACGAGGAAGAATTTAATTCGATTATCCGTGAGCTTAGTAAAATCTCAAAAGATGACGATTATGCAAACGAAAAGCTTATGGGCGTAATTGAAAATATCGTTGTAGAAAAGGAAATTTATATCAGTAAGAAATCAATTCGTCAAGACTTGGATAGTTTAAAGTCAGACGATTAAGGGGTGCACCCCCTTCCCCGACGTCGGGGAAATATAAAAAGCTTAAAAATACGTAGCTCCCAGCGTAAAGGGAAAAGGTTTAAATATATGGCATTTTTCAAGAAACGTACAAAGGACGACGTGGCTGGTACTGAATCGTTTTCTCGTAGTTCTAAAAAGAACGGTAAACCTCGTAAGAGCGGTACAATAGTACATTTTAAAGACGGTTCGAGTACTGTTCTTTTAACTCCTTCCGGTAAGGGTGAAAAATACTCTTCGGAACTTAAAACCGGCATAAGTACGCGTAATGACGGTTCGATAAAAAAAGACGAATACGGTTATCCTGTTGATTTAACTTCTGAACAACGTGCTTTCCGTTCCGGTTATTTGCAGGCTCAAAAAGATAGTTCTAAGGCTTATAAGGCGAAGAAAAATAACCGCCCGAAATAAATCGGGCGGTTATTGGTGGGTCTCTCCTTTCAGCCTTGAAGTCCTCACTCAGTCTACACGCATCAGCTGTAGCTTTACCACTTTGGGCGGTTACTAATGTAACCTTGGCGAGATTTATTATAAGGGAGATTAAATTAAATGTCAAGTGTAAATTACAGTCTGAAACATAAAGGCGTTAGATTGATTTCTGCGCAAGATGCTTGGGTTAAAGGTAAAAACGGTAAGTTACGGCTAAACCCAAAATATAAGTTTATCGGTAAGTTAGACGTTACTATGCCTAATGTTATAGTTACGGCAAGTGATAAGAACAAGCCGAAGTTTAAGGGCAATACATATGACCTTAATGCGACGGCGAAAGGGCAAATTGTAGAGCATTTCTACGATGATAGGGGAAAGCGGAATAAGAAAACCGTTGCTTATTTCGGAATACTTAAAGACGGCAAATAAAATGTGTGGCGAAAAAGAAAAGGTAATAAGTAGGTGAAAAAACTATGTCAAATTACGATTTAAACAGACATAAGAAGTCTGATAAGGTTAAGTGGGTTTTGACTTTGATTGTCGGAATAATGCTTGTCGGAGCTTGTAGCGCTATGCTTGCAATGGGTATAAGGAATAACGGTTGGTTCAAGCCTGCCGAAAATACGCCCGTTGAAGACACAGGTGAAATTACCTCTCCTGACGATAATACGGGCGAAGAGAACGGCGGTGAAACAACCGTTAAGGTTTTGCAAAGCGCAACCTTTGATAGTGCAGACGGCGTATCAAGTAACAGCTTTTTTACAGTATCGGGCAATCAGACTTATGGTACGTATGATACTCCTGTCGGTGAACTTTCTAAGTCACTGAAAATGGAAACAACAACGAGCATTACTTTTACCACTGATATTGAAATGGTTCTTACGATTTATACAATTCCTGATTATGTTGGTAAGGTGATAAATATAGACGGTAAGTCTTATACGTTTGCGGAAAACTCAGACGGTTATACAGTCGTAGAGATTAGTATTTCTTCTGGTGAACATTCAATTACCAAAGGTAATACTGTTGTCGTTACGTATTTAACGTTGAGTACTGTTGAAACGGAAAATTCTACAAGTACCGGGTTGAAAAACGGCGGTATCTATATAGCAAATGGCGATTATGCCTTTGTATTGGAATAAAAAAATAAAACGGGTGGCGACCTACCGCTGAGGTAAAAATAAATGTCAAATTACGATTTGAACAGTCACAAAAAGTCAGATAAGGTAAAGTGGATAATTTCAGGCGTTGCAATGGTTCTTGCCTTTATTCTTATTATCGGGCTTTTCTTACAGGTATTTGGTCAGGGTAAGGTTAAACCCTCTGAATGGTTCACAAAGGACGAAACACAAGTTGAAACAAATGAAGAACAGGATAATACTGTTGTCGCTTCTGTTGAGAGCAACGGAATGACTATGTTTGCTACGGTTGTTCCTCTTTCTTCCATAGACAGTCGTTCAGTGACAAACGTTTACGACTTATCTGTTACATATACTCCTGCCGATACTACTTTCCAGGATACAACCTATTCGATAGCGTTTAAAAATCCCTCTTCCACTTGGGCGACGGGTAAGTTGGTTTCAACGTATGCAACCATAACACAGTCCGAGGTTGGGTCAAAAGACGCTGTTTTGAGAATTTTACAGCCTTACTCGGAACAGATAATTGTTACTGCAACGAATGACCGTAACACTTCAATTAAAGCTTCTGTTACCGTTGATTTCGTTGGTACAAACTATGGTACTATGACTTATGATTCTTGCGACGATTGTGACTCAGATATAGAATTTACTTATCAGGGTTTCCGTGACGGCACTTTGAGCCCTTCTACTGATAGTTGCTTTACGTTTATATTTGATTTTACTGATTACAATTATGAACGTATAAGTCAAAGAATGAGTGAGAGCGGTTATACGTTTGCTTCGTCCGTATCTTATACGATGAGTCCTGACGATATAAACAGTTCTTTCGGTGTAACAAGTTTAAGAGATATTTTATACAGAGCAGGCGGTATGGAATCTGCCTCTACTACTGAAAAAGCAGCATATTGGCAGGCACTATCTTCTGCAATGCTTAACGGTAGTGTGCCCGAAGATTTGAACGGAAACGGAGTATGTTATTACGAAGTTATATCTCACCGTAATTATAACGGTGTTGAGTATGCGGATAATAGTGTTACCGATGGCGAAATAAATCTTAGTGACTGGTATCAGTTTGAAGTATCAGCGACAGGTATGTCTTCTAACACTTCTTCCATTATTGCAGGTTAAAATTTATCGGCGTGAGGGGCGCTGAAATTCCCCTAAACTATTATGAGTAAAAAAGCCACTACTTCAAAAATTTCATACGTTGTAACGGTTATACTGATTTTGTTGGTAGTATTTGCCGTCGTTGGCTTTTTTGCGAGATTTACCAACAACTTCGAGGACGATTTTATAACATACTACGTTGAGTATGACGGTAAGGTTTTATCGGGCGAAAACAACGGTTACGCCTTTGATAAGGGCGAGGAATATAAGTTTAAGGTTGGCAATTCCTTAAACGTTCTGAATAAGGACGAGCTTAGCTATTCCGTTTCGATTGTACCGAATATTACCGATAAAACCGACTTCGTCTTCGAAAACGATACCGAGCGTTATAAGTTTTCGCAAATCAAAGACGTAACAGCTCAGTTTAACATTGATACGCATGACGATTACTTCGTGTTAAAGGCTGAAAAACTTTTAGGCGAAGTAATCGGCGACGTATATAACAGCGACTTCGAGGGCGTTCCCGTCGTTGACGGAAAGTATGATTATTTCAAAATGATAATCTCAATCGATGGCGGTAACGATATATATATTACTTTTAACGTTTTAGTTCCTGCCGAGGGTATGATAATATCCGGCGGAGCGATAATTGCAGGGTGATACTATGAGAAAAGTATTCATTAAATTTACATACGCGATAACAGCTTTAACGGTTGTTTTGGTTTTCATATTTTCCTCCTTGTTGGGTGGCGGTGTAGGGTCAGCCTATGCCGCCACTTCTACTAATATAAGCTTTGATACTTCCGATATAATGGACGATTTAAAGACTTGTACGATTGACGGAAAGAAGTTTAGCCCTGCTGATTATCCTTATGATTCTACTGGTATTATTAAGCACCCTGAAATTTTTACAGTAGTTGAATATTGTTATTCATTTTCTTCTTCTAACCGTAACAATTACGGTTTATACGTTTATTTTTATAACCCTTCTGCTTTGAATATTTCGACCACAAGTAAGTCAAATAAGATAAGTTTGGGTGTTAAATATGTAAATGACGATTTAGGTAACGTTAAGGTTGAAGAATATGAGAAGTTTGATTTGTTGTTTTGCTCTAAGTCTGAGGGTGATTTAAAGGACTTATATTATAAGTTTAAGATAATCGACCATGAGAGTTCAGACGGTAAAACGATTGTTGACCGTGTAAATAGCTTAGAACGTAGATACGATATAAGTGAAATAGAGCTTTTGACTGTTGGTGACATTAACGCAACAGCTTATGGAGTTGGCGGTACTTTTACTTTTACAGGTTATGCAAAGGGTTACGGTTGGGATACCGAAGCTGAAAGCACGTTGACTTGTTCTCGTGTCGATTTAGAAACTATTACGCTTGACGTGTATCCTACTTATTTTAGACCTGAAGGAACTTATAATGATGGTTATACTCAGGATACTTTACATAGCGTGTATTTTTCTGTACCAAATGAAATTCTTGATAATTATGGAGATATGACAGCCGTTCATGCCACGTGGTTGAACGCGCAAACTGCTCCTATTTTTGTTACTGGTAACTCAACAGTATTTAATGCTTTGTTTCCTTTTTTAGCAACCTACGTTAGTGGTGGAACGGCTGGTGATTATTATTCACCCTTGGAGTATGCTCTTGTTGCTACAAAGGCTGTTGATAATGTTAAGCTTGAAGTTATGGCTGCTAATTATGGTTACTATGCTTATAATTGTTATTTGAACGGGACTATCGAATCAAATTTTACACCTACTTACGATAATTTCTTACAATATTTAAATTATATTTTTCTCGCTGATAATAAAGATGCAGATAATTATGTGTTGTCAGCAGAAAAACTATTAGGTGATAAAATAAATGGCGTAAAGGGTTGGCTTCAAACTTTTACTGAAGAGTATGGCGATATTTCTCAATATGATTGGGAAACTGATACTTATATTAGCGGTATGGTAAATGACAAATATAGTCGTGTTTTATTTGATAGCGTTGATAGTGAATTTACAGATGTTAAAATTCAATCAACTGACGAATATCATCTTACCGATAATACTATATCTGATACTCTTTGGACTCGTTTATTCGGTGGTTCGTTAAAAGCTGAAAATTCGTATGATATTTCTGCTATACAAAAGGTCGTTAGTAATGATATTTCTTTGTATTCTACTAAATCCGCGTTTTGTAATAAGTTTTATATTGCTGAAAGTGATTATGATAATTTTACCGATTATGTGATAAACGCAGAATCTCAAAACAAGACAGTTTATTTATTTAGATATTATCAGTCTGAATATGTAAGTCACGAGGTTAGTGAATTTAAACGTACTACTAAATGGTCTGCAAGTACATTTTCTAATTTGGGTTCTTATGAGGGTTTAGATACTAACGCTTATTTTTGTCAAGGTTGGTTACAGTTAGATTTTGATATAATTGATTTAACATTTACTAAGGAAGGCAAAGAAACGGTTATTACTGTGGCTATGTCACCGCTCGATTTGGGCGCAGATTTTACACCTCCTGTCGATACTACTTCTGACGGGTTTGATTGGAAGAAACTACTTGCAATTATTTTAGGCTTTGTTATTTTAATAATTTTAATATGTGTTTTTGCTCCCGTTCTTATTCCTATTCTTGGTTATGTTGTAAAGGCTGTGGTTTGGGTTGTTTGCCTACCGTTCAAACTTATTAAAAAACTGTTTAAGAAAAAGGAATAATTATTATGGCACGTAAAAGAAAATCACGTAAGTATAAACCTCGTAACGAGTTTAGATATACGAAAAACAAAATTACTACCCGTCATCCTCATTACATATTTGGTGAAACAATCAATGGAAAATATAAATCGTTGGGCTTGACGACTTCGCCTATTGATTACGAAAACTTAACAGTTGAAGAACGTGCAAAGCTTCCAAAACGTAAACAGCGATATATTGCATTAAGTAAAAACCCTAACCCTAATAAAACGGAAATTTCTTATATTAAGTGGGACGTTTATACAATGCCACCTGAATGTTATGAGGATGAGGTTTTATCTGATTGGAAATTCGATAAAAAAGATATGCCTATTGTAAGACACCGTATTAAGGAATACAAAAAGTCGTGCAATAGGCAACCTAAAAATTGGTATGTTAAAAAACGTAAATGGAATAAAAAAAATAGATAGGTGTTGGTAAGTAACTTGTCAGATGCAAGCACCATCCAGTAAAAGCATTAAATGCTTTATGCCTATCCATTGATTTTATTTTATACGTTTTCGCTTTAAAAGTCAAACGATTTTTACAAGGCAAATAAAGGTAAGAAAATAATGAAAATATTAAAACGTGTTTTGTGGATATTGCTCGGCATTGCGTGTGTTGGACTTATAGGTTATTTCATTTATACGGGGTTTCAGTTATGAAGAAAAAATTTGATTATCGTCATATAATATGCGTTATCATTACTCTCGGTTTTTTAGCCGTGAGCGTATTCGTATTCCCCGGCGCTTTCGGCAGAATTATAGAGAGCTTTCGCGATTTCGGGTTATCTATCGCGTATTATTTTTGCGAGATATTTGGAATAAAGCATAATATAACGCCCACCGTTGTAAATCTACCCTCGCTTAAAATTATTCCGAGCGGAAGTACTTCTGTTCTTCCCGACACGTGGGAAGGCTTTAAATCGAATTGGGCGAGATATTGGAAGCTTTGGGCGAGTAAATCGAACTTCTTCGGATATCTCGGTTTTGTCGGCGATACTCTCTATTACATAGCTTACGGCTTGGTTTTTATCTTGCCGTTTATTTTGTTATTTATATGGCTGTTCCGCCGTTATCTTAAAAAAGAAAATAACGATTATAACAAAGACAGCAAGCCTCTTAAAGCGTTTAAATGTTTTACTGCACATACGTATCAACCCGTTAAGCTTTGGCTTACGGACTTTATTTGTTTTGTTAAGGAAAATTCTGCGTATTGGAAAGTTTGGCTTTGCATATGGCTTTTTAATTTTAATGCGTTTACAATAATAATCGAGTTCTTCGCATACTACTTTTATTTTGTAGTATCTTTTGACGTTCTCTCGATTTATCGTCAGGTTTATAAGCTGTTTATCGACCTGTTTACCGTATTTCATTTTATACCGCTCTGGGCGTGGGTGATTATCGGGGTAATTATCCTTGAAGCTATAAGTCGTCAAATAGCGTATAATACTTTATATCACCGTGAACGTTGCAACCGTGGTTTTATAAACGAGCGTGGTGTTGTTACGTTTGTAGTGGGTGTTATGGGAGCAGGTAAGACAATGCAGATAACGGATATGGCGTTATCTTCCGAAGTTCAGTTCCGCGATTCGGCGTTTGAGATTATTCTCGAAACGGATATGAAGTTCCCTTACTTCCCTTGGATAAATTTTGAAAACGCTATTAAGCAGGCAATAGAACACCGTGAAGTTTATGACTTGCCGTCTTGCCGTCTGTGGGTTCGTAGGGCTTGTTCTGCGTTCTCTAACGCTCCTTATCGTGAAAATATATACGGTTATGACTTCGAGCGTTACGGTTTGTTTTATGACGATAAATTAAAGCTTATGGATATATGGCAGGCGCTAGAAGATTATGCTTGCGCTTATTTCATTTATACTGTTCAAAGTTCGCTTTTGTTAAGTAATTATTCAATACGTTCAGATATGCTGTTTTCTGACTTGGGTAACTTCCCTTTGTGGAATGGTGACTTTTTTAAACGTGATAGCAAGCTTATGGATAGTTACAGTAGGCACGCCCATATACTTGATTTTGATATGCTCCGTTTGGGGTGTAAAATGATTGAAGATAACCCGAACGGTAACGCTTTTGGTTTCGGCGTTTACGTCATCTCCGAGATTGATAAGGAACGTAAGAATACACCTGAATTAAAAGAAGTTAAAGCTACTGCGGACGAATGCAATCAAAAGAACGATTTATTTAACGTACTTTTGAAAATGAGCCGTCATGCATGCGTTGTCGCAAACCGTGTATTTGTCAAGATTTATGCAGATTTACAGCGACCTGATAGTTTGGGTGTGGACTGTAGAGAGCTTGGCGAAGTCGTTGAGATTAAATTAAAAGGCGATAGAACTCTTGCCCTGCCTTTTTTCGCTCCGTTCCATATTTTTAATGTAGTGTTCGGTTGGCTGTATGGTAAGTTTGAAAACTTTTACGTTCAGTATCGTTTTAACCGTGGGGATAATACTTTGTTTTTGTATTTAGTAAAGTCGTTGACGGCAAAATTACAGCATTATTGCGAACGTACAGCAAACGTTTTTGGCAGTCAGGTGTTAAGACTTGAAGTTGAAAACGGTAGTCGTGAAGGTGATGTCAAGCAATGTAAGTATTTCCGGCAGAGAAAAAAGATTTTAAGTAAACGTTATTCAACCGATTGTTTGAGCGGAATTTTTGCAGAACGTGCGAAAGCAAATAAAGTTGGTTTAGATGATTTGCAAGAGTATGCAAATATTATGGCAACTGACGAAGAACTGCGTTTGCAAAATTCACATTTCCAAACCGAATTAAATAAGCTTAATAAAGTAAAAGAAGTCACGTAAAAAAATAACCGCCTTGGCGGTTGGGTTGGGTCTTTGGGTGTGGGAAAGCGACCAAAGGTCGAAGGGCGGTTATTCACCGCCCTTTTTGTTTAAAAATTGTAATATGAACGTGAGAACCAGTTATTAGCAAAATCTCTTTCATCGCTTCCGCCACTATTTTTGCTTTCCGTTAAATCGGATATGAATTGTTGTATAATTCTATTCGGTGTAACGGTATATTTTTCTTTTAAATCGACTGTAAGGCTTTCACTTAATTCTTCGGCTATTCCTTTTAATATTCTGTATTCTTCTTCTGTAATGTTAATTCTGATTTGTTTCATTTTTCACCTCTCTTAAGCTCTTCAAGTTGTCCTTCTAAATCTCCTAAAATAGATTTGGTTTTTGTTATTTCATTTTGTAGGCGTTTAGCCTCTCTTGCCGTCGGGTACATATCGTATATAATACGCATACCAAACATTTTGTAAATTGTTGCTATTTGGTCTTTGCCGTTAGTCTCGTCTATGCTTGGATGCCAATTATAAACTATTTCAATTGTATCAAACATACTTGCGCTAACTGTTCCGTTTATGCGTTCTTCAAATTCTTGTTTATTCATTTTCTTTTCTCCTTAATATCTTCTAAATGCAAATTTGGTTACAAGTTCTTGACAAGGGTAAGTTCTTTCTATGTCAAATGGCTTTATAGTTTCGCCTATGGTGTATGGCAAATAATTATCAACAATAACAGCAACGCATTTATATCCCTCGACTTCTATAATAATAAAGTCTTCTTCATCGGCGTTATAGTAGTAATCGTTTTTGAGATAGTTTTTAGCTATTTCCGCTACTTCCGCAAATTCCGGGTTTTGGCTTATAAATTCTTCAACTGTGGTGATTTCGTCAATGTAATTATCCATATTTTTAACCTCTTAAAAATTTTATTTTGCCCGTCAAGCCGATAGCACAGCTTGATTTTATTCGTCTATAAATTTTAAAAACTTCGTTGAGTCAGTCCAAAGGTCAACTGATTTAACTACTTTGTTGTTTTTGTCTAAAATTTCAATTTTTGTGCAAATACAACCACTATCATAGGTAAATCTTTTTTGCATATATTTTTCTTCACAATCTGTGTTGTAAAGCTCGTGTAAATAGTTGGGTATGCTTGTTCCCATTACTATTAACATTAAAGGTGAATCTATA
>JBJEVA010000087.1:0-14502 GCA_051884115.1 Candidatus Coproplasma sp.
TAGGGGCAATCCGTCTCCCGCAGTACGACGTGTCATAAAAAGCACAGGGAACAAAAAACGGGTAGGCAGTTAAACCTACCTACCCGCAGATTCCCCAAGAGCATTTAACATTGGAGGTGCATATCAAATTTACCGTCGCCTTTTTGATTTTAAGAATCTTTCTTCTTTTTATTTATTATTTGAGGCACATATACCCAAGCACCGCACCCGACAACGAATACAGCGGAAACAATGAATATGACAGTAGATGCCGTTATCAGTCCGTCACGCACCGAATACCACTCCGGTTCGTAAGTAATTACTTGTGTATCGTCGCCGAAGAAGTTCATTGCGTTACTGTTTGCAACTGTATATAAAATTCTCTGAGCGGAAACTCTCATTGCCTGCCCGACGTGTCCGTTACCGGTACCGGGACCCTTACCTGAAAGGTCGCTTTGACCGTCGCCGTCAGGCAAATCCTGACCTGCAAGAATACCGTTCGACATATTCATACCTGCGCTTCTGAACCAGTCAGTTACGGCAAAGCCCCTCATACCGAATTCTTCGCGCAGACATTTAGTCATAAGATTGTAGTCGTTGCCCGACCAATACGTACCGATACGGTTGAACGCCGTCATAACGTTCATCGCGTCGCCGATTTCAATGGCAATTTCAAACGCACGCAGATGGGTTTGGCGCAACGCCTGTTCGGTAATCCAAGTTGCATACCCTGTACGGTTAACTTCCTGGTCGTTCAAAACAAAGTGCTTGCTGTAAACGTACAATCCCTTTGACTGTGCGCCGAGCGATTCCCAACCGGCGATTACACCCGTTAAGAACGTATCGTCACTGTAATACTCGCCTGCACGTCCGTGATAGGGATTTCTCTGCATATTAACGCCGAAGCCGTACAGACCCGATGCTCCTGACCACAAAGCGTCCTCGCCGATTGACTGACCGACTACGTATGCCAACTCCGTGTTAAACGTAGCCGCGATTATACCTTCACAGGGATAGCCCATAGGATAAATGTTGCTGTTTTCGCTGTCAAAGCGCCCCGCAAATCCCATTTCGCCGTTCGACATATTGAACTTCCAGCTGATGCCGTTTGATGCGTTAACGTCGTACGTATAAGGCTTGTTTATACTTTCAATTGCCTGCGTACACCTTCTACCGCTACCTACAAGCAGAACTGTTTCATCCCAAGTGAGCTGGTCGAGGAAATCATTCCACTTCTGAATATCTTCTTCCGTAGCTCCCCTGCTCTCTTCATACTCAACGCCTATCATATCGGAGAGGTTAAGATGCTCGTCCAACACTCTTCCGTACGTAGGATATTCGTCCGAATAATAGGGGTAATTAGTCTTGCTGTTGCTGAAATCTCCACCGCCGTCAAGCTTTCTGCCGGCATTTCTCTTTGTAGTACTGTTTACCGTCTGATGTGAACTGAATACGGTACCCTCCCAATTGCTACGGGACATAAAGGTAATTTCGTTACCGTTAGGGTCTGCCCTGTTGGGGTCTGCGTGGTCGAATAGGTTAGACACAGCCGAACCGCCCTGAGTCCAATAGCTGTAAGCGACAGAATCAAAAGCGGTTACTTCTACCGATTTAACTAAATCGGCGTCGCCCTCTCCAACCATTTTTGTAGAGTCAGCTTTGTTCTTAGCTACAAGGATATTATTGACTGCATTGTGCGCATCCTTAGCCGCCGTAAGGTAATAGGTACCTACGTCGAGGACGTATCCGTTTGCCACGCTGTCGTAAGATGCAAAGTATTTGTTTGCGTCAATCTTAATCTCTAACGTCTGCGATTCGCCGGGGGCAAGCTTTTTAGTCTTGGCAAAGCCCACAAGTTCGACCGAAGATTTTTCAACCTTATGCGCTATATTCGTTGCAGTATAGGGCTGTTGCAAATAGATTTGCACGACCTCTTTACCAGAATACGTAGAACCGGTATTGGTTACTTTTACCGTTGCGATATAGTCGTCGGAATACCCGCCCTCACCCGTATATCTCAATAAATCTTCCGATTTGAGATTGCCTGCATAGTCGTAGTTTTTAGAAGGGTCGGAATCCTTTTGTAAAGAAACAAACTCATACGAGAAATCAGTATAGGATAAGCCGTGACCGAAAGTATAGTTAATTGCCGAGTCGTAATCGTAGTTGCCCGCACCGCTCGTACCGAGAACGTAATCTTCGTATCTGGTTTCGGCATACTTATAGCCTAAGTATATACCCTCTTGATAGAGTACGTAACTATTGCCGTTATTGAAATTACCGTAGTTGTTCCAAGTAGGGTTCTGCTCGCGAGAAGAATACCATGTGTTGGGAAGCCTGCCCGAAGGAGTGGTTTTACCGACGAGAATATCCGCAACTGCGCTTATACCCACCGAGCCAGGGAAACCTATCCAAAGAGCGGCGTCTATGCCGTAATCAGCGTTATCGATAAAGTTATCCTGTATGGGGTTTGCCGCATTTATAAGAACTATAATTCTATCAAAAGTACCGCTATCTTTTGCAGACTTCAAGCCCTGCAAGAGATTTTTTTCCTTTGCCGTAAGTTTGAGGTAATCCCCGTCTGTAAGTCCCGCAGTACCGCTACCCGTTGAATAGGGGGGCAAATCGATTGCTTCGTTGCCCATACGCCCGATTACGTATATTGCTGTTTTATATCCGCTTGCAGTTTTTGCGGTAGTATTTATATCACTCCAGCCTGCTCCGTTAATGTTGACGTTTACGCCGTTCGAACTCGTAGAACTACGGTTGTATTGAGTGTTGTTACCGTACCAGGTCGCAAGGTCGTTATTGACCGTCAGTCCGACCTTTTCCATTTCGGTTTTGAAATACTGCTTTCTGTCGGAGTTGACTATTATTTCGCCTGCGCCGTCCACGCTGTACATGGGATTATATGCGGTAACGCCGAACAGGCTTACTTTATCGGTATCCTTATTCAAAGGCAGGGCGGTCTTGCCGTTAGAGAGCGTTTCGTTTTTGAGTAATACCGCGCCTTCTGCCTCAGCGACTGAAGCATACTCGCCTGAACCTGCCATTACGTCCTCTACGCTTTGGTACCAGGTCTTGTAATAAACGGGTTCTTTGCCTGTGGTAATCGTCTCCTGACTGCCCGAACCGAAGATACCACACAAGACTTGGTCAACTTCAGGGTCTTTACACATAGAGGAAAAAAGCGTCGATATACCGAAGATTATAGCAAATAGGGTAAATAAAATTTTAGAAATCAAATACAAGATTTTTCTTGTTTTATCTAATTTATTCATTTTCTGCCGATACCTCCTCTGCTTGCTCCGATTCTTCCTTGGTCGGCTTTTTGCTATGTCTTAGCCAAGCGCAAACTGTAGATATAATCGCGCCGAGTAACATCAATACTACGTTTGCGATAAGCACGTCAAGCCCTTTAATATCGCCTATTCCGGAAATAGTCATCGCCTGCTCTACCAAAGCGCTGTAAACCGTGCCGATGAACACCAACATTGACGCATAATTAAGTAGCGCCATAACCGCCGAGCCTATATTTGAAAGCCCGAACACCGCCGATACTGCAAACACACCCGCTCCCACCAACAAAAGAGTTATAGGCAGATTAGAGGCGTAGTTTGCAAAATCCCCGAGGGTAGTTGCATAGACTATTGAAGCCACGACGGAGAGTACCGCCATTGCCAAAGCTATGTAAAACGCGACAGTACGGCTACGGAAATAGTTTACTATCTTTTCTTTCATTTTCCACCTCGTATTTCTTATGAAGCAAGCTTAACGGACATAGAGATGCCGAGGCTCATACCTGCTTCCATATTCTGCGTTACCGCGAAGTAGGAAAGCGCGTTCTTGTTAGCATTGCCTGTGGCAAAGTTTGCTGTCAGAACGACCGACATACTTTCACCGGGTTTCAAATCGATATCTACGTAAATATTGTCTGTTATGTTGGTACCCGTATTTATCTGATACATTTTAAGGTGGATATCTACAGTTCCCTTGTTTTCGAAATTATAAGCAAACTGATGATTCTTACCCAAAGTAACCTGTTTCCCGAGAACATCGTTAACTTTAGTATTCAAACGGAAACGAGCCGAAGTAGTCATTGCCTTGTTGCAAATAAGTACCGAGCCGAGTTCGGCGTATCCGTCCGCGCCTCCGGCAATCACTGCACTGCCGTAAGCACCCATTGCAGAGAAATCAGCCGGCAAAACTTCCGTACAGTTATTGGAAGGTACTCTTCCTGACTGTTCGCCACCTGCGTCAAGCGCAGTAAAGCCACTCTGTACGCTGAATACAGGTGAAATCGTAGTATCGCTTGCAGGCATTATAAAGTCTGTCGAATACGTAGTCGAAGCGCTATACCAACCGACTATTTCCCTGCCTGTTACGTTGTTGACTACCGTAGGCATCTTTTCGCCCTCTGCAAGCTGTGCGGTCGTCTCGCCGTTTTCAAACGTTACGCCGTTACCACCGATGGTCAACGTATATTTCGTATCGGGATTGAGAATTATATCATCCTCTTTGGACATAGCCACGCCGAGAACCATACCTTCCGTTTCGCCCTGCATTACGATTACCGTCATTGCGTTGCTGTTGTTGCCTGTAAGGTTAATTTCTATAGATACTTCTTTAACTTCTCCGACAGGAATTGTAACGACCCCCGCGGAAACGGCGCCTTCCTCTTCAGTAATCTTAACGCCACCCTGCACCTGAATTACTTCAAAGGAAACTTCCTGCGTTCCCCTGTTTTCAAAGACGTAGTTGAAACGGTAGTTATGTCCTGCCTGTACTCCGTTAGTACCAACGGCAGTCAACATACGGAAATAATCGTCTGCCACAAGAGTAGGCGTAAACGTGAGTTCTATACCCTTTTCTCCGCCCACAACTGCGTCTTTAAGTCCGATATTATTAGCAATATCGTATTTAGCCTTATATTCTTCCGTCGCCTTATCTTCTGCGGTTGCATTAAGCTTATCGAAGTAGTCGGGCTTATAGTTCTTATCGATTGTCGAATTGGTTTTACCGCTACAAGGAATGAGCGCCGTGCCTGCTTCGGGTGCGAAGTAAGGCGCGATTTCCACGTTAGAAACGGGCATCTTAAATTCGCCGTTTGCCCACATTTGCGTTTCGTCCGTCGAATACCAACCTGCAATAGTCCTACCTGTATTGTTTGTAATTTCAGGCAAAGCCGAATCGGCGGTAAGCTTTGTTTCAGTAGTGCCTTCACTGAACGTTACACCGCAATCTTCTTTAAGCGTAACCGTAAATTCATATTCAGTCTTTGTCTTTTCAGTCGCATAAGCGGTATTGTCTGAATTATCTGTAATGAAAGCTTGAATCGTATATACGCTTGTAGGATTATATTCGATTTCAGCAACTATCATTGCCGTAACTTCCGTCACGGTCGTTTCACTCTCTCCCGTAACCGTTTCAGGGAAAATATCGGATATATTATAGACGTAAGTAGAAGTTTCGCCCGTCTTAACGCTTATTCCCGTATAATAAGTATCGGAGACGATATCAGCTTGCTCAACGCCGTCAACTGACAGCTTATAGCCAATCGCTTTGTAGGCACTCTTTAAATTCTCCGTGGGAATTTTAATTCCGGTTGTAATAAGCAGATAATCCAGATTCTTGGATAACATACCCTTAGTTTCGGTCAATAATTCGGTAGAAGTTTGAGTATTATCCGTCGTGTTCTCTTCTGCGAAAGCAACAAAACCTGAAGAATAATGACCGTTAAAAGGTGAATTTGTTGTTAAACGGGTATTGCCCTGTAAGGCAAAACCACAAACTGTTGCGGTAAAAGCTACACCGCAAAGACCTATCATTCCTAATCTAATTTTATTTTTCATATCAATTTTCCTCTTGATAAGTTTTTATTATTCACAATAATTTCTTCGATTCAAACGCCGTTATACGTTCAAAGCATCCCATATATTTTTAACGTCATAAATACCGTTCGTATTAAACTGCGAAGTCGTAACGACGTCAGCCTCTATGAGAATAATTTCCAATTTAGGCGCTTCAAATTTCTTTTTCATCTTTTTTCTCCTTAAATTTATTGTGCTAATTTTACAGACATAGAGATGCCGAGGCTCATACCTGCTTCCATATCCTGCGTTACCGCGAAGTAGGAAAGCGCGTTATTGTTAGTATTGCCTGTGGCAAAGTTTGCTGTCAGGACAACCGACATGCTTTCGCCGGGCTTCAAATCTATTTCAACATAAATATCATCTGTTATGTTAGTCCCCGCATTAACTTGATACATTTTAAGGTGAATATCTACAGTTCCCTTGTTTTCGAAATTATAAGCAAACTGATGATTCTTACCCAAAGTAACCTGTTTCCCGAGAACATCGTTAACTTTAGTATTCAAACGGAAACGAGCCGAAGTAGTCATTGCCTTGTTGCAAATAAGTACCGAGCCGAGTTCGGAGTATCCGTCCGCACCTCCGGCAATCACAGCACTGCCGTAAGCACCCATCGCTTCGAAATCAGCCGGCAAAACTTCCGTACAGTTGTTGGAAGGTTTTCTCGTACCCTGTTCACCGCCTGCGTCAAGTGCTGTAAAGCCACTCCTTACACCGAATACAAGCTTTATCGTAGCGTCTTCCATAGGAACGGTTATCGAACCGGGAGCGCCGGAACTAATTACGATACCTGCCTTATCGACTACGTTAATTTGCACTATCGTTCTTCCGTCTGCGACGGTGGCAAAGTCGGAACTGTTTATCTTATCTCCCGGCTTCTTCTGCAAGGTCTTTGTACCGTTGGCAAAGGTTACAGAAGATTCGTCTAACGTAATATTAACCGTGCGGTTGGGGTCGTCAACAAACGAATACGTGCCGTTCTTAAAGGTGAATGAATACTCCGTCTTTCCGTCAGAGAGCGTCTTTGCGGTATAGCCTTCCGTCAATTTCCCCTCCGTCTTATATTTAGGCAAGCCGTACGAATAAGTGCGGTATTCGCCGTCGATATATTTGCGCACGGAAATAACGCCGTCGGCGTCGTCCGTCGGGTACGTGGATACGTACCATTCCGAACCCTCGTCGGGTTTAGCCACGTCTCCGTCCGTATAATGCGTCGAATCGAATCCGCTGATTTTCGCCGACGTATTTAATTCTAAGTAGTCGATATTCGCTCCGCCCTTGCCTGCATATTCGATTACTATCGAAGTGTCGCCTTTATATACAGCCACGTTGAGTTCAATTGTAGCAAAGTGGAAGTACTTGCTGACCGCCTGACCGCCCGAAACCATTTCCGTCGTATCTTCCCAAGCAATAGACATACCTGTCGTATCGGCATAGCTATATACGTTTGCTCCGTCTATAATACCCTTCGAGCGAACGGCGAAATAATCGGAAATGACAAAAGGCACGTGCGTATCATCCCATACCGAAACGCACAGGTTCATCTTAACCGTATAAGATTTATCCGATTTAAAATTGAACGTAAGCGTGCTTCCGGCTGTATTGAGATTTCTCGTCGCCATCTTACCGCTTAAACGGAAGTCAAACGCCATATTATTTACGTCGCTATAAACGTTCTTCCACGTCGTCGTAGAATTGTTGACAAGGTTGATTTCTGCGTTCTCCGCCTCCATTCTGGTTACGTAAGTCGCCTTTCCGTTTGCATAAGCAGGGTCCTCCTCGGGGTCAAAACGCGTTTCCGCAAGGGGAGGGTCGGGACGGACGTAAGTTGACTCATAGTCAAAATCGTGTTCGGGCCTGTCCTCGTCATAGATATCGTAAATAGTCGTCTTATCGAATTTCTGTCCTCCACCGCTATCACCGCTCGGTTTTCCCGTTGATGAAGAGCTGTTACAAGCAGTGAAAGAGAAAGCCATAAATGTGGCAATGCATATGCTACTTAATATTTTGCCGTTCTTTTTCATCACTATTTGCCTCCGTATTTTATTTATGCTGAGTTTATACTTTGTTAAAAATACTCTATCTCGCTCATTCATTTCATATTTTGATAATGCAAAACTGATAGAGTTGTTTTGTTTTGCTGAAAGCAAAACAAAGGGGTACCCCTTTACTTTTTGTGAAATTTTTACATTTTATGACTTTTAATCACCAATATTGTAATAAAATACACCATAAAAGTCAATTGCAATTTATACTTTAAAACATTGCAATTTATCCTTAATATAACATTATTAAAAAATAAGGAGAGTACCAATTCTCCTTATTTTCTACTCTTACTGAAATTGAATTTAATTATCCGCGTTTAAGCTTAATATTGATTTCGCCGTGTCGAGGGCGTTACGAATGACTTTATCCATATCGTAGTATTTATAATCGGCAAGCCTTCCGCCGTAGATAATTCCACGTTTTTTAGCCTCTCTTTTATAAAACTCCGAACGGAGGTCGTTAGACGAACTGTTGACGGGATAATATGCCTCCATTCCGGGCTCCCATTTCTGCGGATATTCATACGTCACCACGGTTTTGCCTGTAACGGTGTTATTCCTATCGAAATGCTTATGCTCTATTATCCTTGTATAAAGCTCTTTATGCGAGGTGTAGTTGACGACTGCACAGCCTTGAAAATCGTCCGTATCCAGCTTTACGGTATCAAAGGAAAGCGAACGGTATTCAAGTTCTCCGTGTATATACGTAAATAATTCGTCCAGCCTGCCGGTATATACTATGTGTTTAGCAACCGATTCGTACTTTTCCCTTTCTTCGATAAAGTCTGCGTTCAGCTCCACGTCGATTCCTTCAAGCAAGCCCTCGAATATATGAGTATAACCTTCTTGGGGAATACCTTGATAAATATCGTTGAAGTAATTATTGTTATACGTAAATCTCAACGGCAGACGACGGATTATAAAGGAAGGAAGTTCTTTACACGTTCTCCCCCACTGTTTTTCGGTATATTCCTTAACCAAGATTTTATAGATATCCCGTCCTACCAAACTCAACGCCTGCTCTTCAAGATTTTCAGGCTTAGCCCCCGTTTTCTCTATCTGCGACTCAATTTTTTCCTTAGCTTCTTGGGGCGTCTTTACTCCCCAAAGGGCGTAGAACGTATTCATATTGAAGGGGAGATTGTACATTTTGTCCTTATATCGAGCCATTGGCGAATGGACGTAGGACATCATCGTACAGAACCTGTTAACGTAATTCCATACCTCTTTGTCTGACGTATGGAATATATGAGCGCCGTATTTATGTACGCAGATGCCGTCGATATTTTCGCTGTAACAATTACCGCCGATATGGTTACGCCTGTCTATTACAAGGCATTTTTTTCCGGCATCGGTAGCCTGCCTTGCAAACACACTGCCGAAAAGACCTGCACCGACGATTAAGTAGTCGTATTCCATTTTTAACTCCTTAACTGCATTTTAATCTACGGCGGAAGAAACGATAACCCAACAAGGTTACCTTACCCTGTAACCTGAAAGGCAACCAATTGACCAATACGGAATATGAACGGTAACAAAGATATTTGAACAATTTTTTGTCGTTTACTTTAAGATAATCCCAAAGCCCGTCCAGATATTCCCTACGTACGTCCAGCTCGTCCTTACCGGCAGTAATAAACATCAAAGACATTACCATTATTACCGACAAATTATGTAGCATATAGCGACTCAATCCCTTAGGGAAAGCTTTGATTTGCTCATACGAATATGCCGATAACAACTCTTTCATTACCTTAATCTGCTGACGGTAACGCTTAGTTATATTGTTGATATTTACCGATTGGTCCTCTCTGCCGATGAAATAGTGATATAAATCGATATCAAGATAAAACATTTTCTGCATAAAAGGCAAGGGCTTATACGCATAAATATTATCCACGTAAAAGGTGTGTTCAGGTAAAACCGTGTTGCTCTCTCTCAGTTTTTCCGTTCTGTACAAAAGAGAGTGCATCATAAGCACGGAAGAGGTTTTGAAACGCTTTACTTTTTCCCAATTGAAAAACTGCCCTACGGGTAGATTTTTCCTGTAATTGCGGACGAATTGAGTTTGTTCGCAAACTTTATCGTATATGAAGTTGGTTACGTACAGGTCGGCAGGAGTGCCTTCGCTTATGTGAGTTTTTATCGTAGATAACAACTTCTGAAAAGCGTTTTCGTCAAGCCAATCGTCCGAATCCACTACTTTGTAATACAGCCCCGTTGCGATTTTCAATCCGGCGTTCACACCCGAGCCGTGTCCGCCGTTCGGCTTGTCTATCACTTTTACGATAGACGGGTATTGCTTTTCGTATCTTTTAGCTATCTCAAGCGTACCGTCCGTAGAGCCGTCGTTGACTATAATGATTTCAACGTCGTCTCCGCCCGTAAGCAAGCTATCTACGCACTTCTCCATATAGTTTTGAGAATTGTAACAAGGTACTGTAATACTTATAATTTTCATATATTTTCCCCTTTGTATGAACGTTTTTATTATAAACGTTTTTAACCAGAGCTGTCAACTTCTCTGTTTTTTTGTCTAATTACAGTTTTAATACCCGTTAAACACCAGAATAGGAAGAGAAACCACCGTCTATAGGAAGGACAACGCCGGTGATAAAACTTGACGCCCTGTTTGAAAGAAGGAAGAGTGTTGCGCCCACAAGTTCTTCCATTTCGCCAAACCTGCCCATAGGCGTTGCGGAAAGTATTTTGCCCGTCCTTGCGGTAGGGGTTCCGTCGTCGTTCCAAAGAAGATTTTTGTTCTGTGCGGTGGATAGGAAGCCGGGTGCAATTGCATTTACCCTTATTCCCACCTTTGAAAAATGTACTGCAAGCCACTGCGTAAAATTGCTTATTGCAGCCTTAGCGCCTGAATATGCCGGAATTTTAGTCAAAGGCGTGTAAGCATTCATACTTGAAATGTTAAGTACGTTACACCCCTCTCTGCCCACCATATCCTTTATAAATTCCTGTGAGGGAAGAAGTGAACCCATAAAGTTTAAATTGAACACGAACTCCACACCGCTCTGCTCCAAATCAAAGAAAGACTTGGTTTCAGCGTCTATATCACCGAGTTCAAAGTACTCCTTATCGGTAGTTGCCCTCGGATTGTTACCGCCCGCACCATTGATTAAGATATCAACCTTACCTAAATCTTTGAGTATCTGCGCGTGACATTCCTTTAAACTTTGCTTATCTAAAACGTTAGCCTTATAGCCGTAAGCTACACCGCCCTCGTCTGCTATTTCCTGAGCATACTTTTTAGCCGCTCCCTCGTTCAAATCAAGGAGGGCAACCTTTGCGCCTGCCTTTGCAAGGGCCTTTGCGAGCATAGAACAAATTACTCCGCCTGCGCCCGTTACTACTGCAATTTTATTTTGTAAATCTTCTACTTTAATAGGCAATTCCATTTTACTTTGTCTCCTTTTCAATAGCTTCAAACAGTCCGTTTAAATAGGTCGCACCCAATGCCCTGTCATATAAACCGTAACCGGGCTTGCCGTCCTCGCCCCAGATATTCCTGCCGTGGTCGGGGCGGACGTAACCTGTAAAACCGCCTTTAACCAATGCCTTTACAATTCCGTAGATATCGAGATTTCCTGCACTCGTCAGATGCCCTGCCTCACAGAAGTCCTTTTCTCCGCAGTACTTTAACTGCCTGATATGCGCAAAGAAAATTCTGTCTGCATACTTTTGCGCCATATAGGGTAGGTTGTTTCCCCTGCCTGCGCCAAGACTACCCGTGCAGAACGTAAAGCCGTTATGCTTGTTAGGAACAGCTTGTATCATCTTATCATAGCTGTCCGCACCCGTGATAATCCTCGGAAGTCCGAACATATCCCAAGGGGGGTCGTCGGGATGGATAGCCATATCTATACCCGCCTCGTCACACGCAGGCATAATACCGTTTAAGAAATATACAAGATTTTCAAACAGTTTTTCGTGAGTAACTCCGCTATATTCTTCGAGCAATGAGTTTAATTCGTCCGTCGTGTAGCTCTCGTCCCAGCCGGGGAGGTGAAGATTTTTAGGGTCTAAACGCATAAGCTCTTCGTGGTTATAGGAGAGCGAGTTGCTACCGTCATTTGCCACCGTTTTCAAATTAGTGCGAAGCCAGTCGAAAACGGGCATAAAGTTATAGCAAATGCACTTTACTCCCACCTTACCCAAATTGCGGATAGTTGTGGCATAGTTTGCTATCAATCTGTCCCTTGTACTCTTACCGAGTTTTATATCCTCGTGGACGGGAACGGATTCAATGACTTCCATTTCAAGCCCTGCCTCGTCGCAGAGGCTCTTTAATTTTTTAATTTTATCGAGTTCCCACACCTCGCCTACAGGCGTATCGTAAACGGCGGTTACCACACCGCTCATATTGGGAATTTGCTTTATGTAACTTAAAGGTATGCTGTCCTTTTCACCATACCAACGAAAGGTCATTTTCATTTTACACCTCGTCTTTATTTGTTTCTGCGTTTTTACTTTGCTCTACCGCCTGCTTAACCTCTTCCGTCATAAACTCTTCGGGTATATCTATTGCGTTTGACGAAGGAGGCGCGGAAGTTATCTTTTCACGGCGGGCAAATATCTTATTATAGATTTTATCGAGGAAATTCTCCTTCTCTTCTATGACTTCACCCGTCTTTTTATTTATTCTGGGTTTTTTAACAGGTACGAATATAGCAGGTACCTGGTCTATGGTTTTCCACGTCTGCATTGCCTGTTCAAGTGGCATACCGCCCTGAACGGCGGCCTTTCTTACGGCATTAACAGCCTGTATCTCCTGCAATTTCTTGCCGGATAAACCGTATCTCGACATACAGAACGCAGTTATAAGCCATGCAACCATAGGTAATATGCAGAAACAGATTATCGCAGACGTCTTCATACCGGGGATATAAGGCGTATCCTCTGCGGGAAGTCCGTTAAGACCGGGTACGAGGAATACTATAAACACCTGCAATAAAAGAGTTTGAAGAGAGGAAATAACTTTATCAACCAACGAGAAAATCGTTCCCATAATGCCGGGTACGTAATTACCTGAACGGTACGTTTCGTAGTCGGTACAGTCTGCAACCATAGGAATTGTAAGGTTGTCGCAACAGTTAAACGCACCGTAACCGCAACCGTAGAATATTATAAATAATATTGTATAGGCGTTAATCGTCAGGTGGAAACCGCTTTCGTCTATCTTGAACAAGGAGAGCCAAGTCGCAGGGTTATCGTGATTGTAGATGCACAGCAGTATCAGCACACCGATGTAGAATAAAATCGCCAAAACGGTAAACTGAGCTACTCCTCGCTTTTGACCTTTCTTACCTGCGGTACTTGAACCCCAGAGGAAGAACAGACCCATAAATATAAAGCACAATGCGTAAAAAGGAATGAACAGTCCGTTATAGTCACCCATCAAACAGCCATATACAAGACAAGCCACAGCACCGGAAGTTGCGACCGTAGATGCAAGTTTATTGAGTCCCGAAGAGATAACCAACCAACGGATTTCTTTGTTGCCCTTGATAATGCCGAGATAGTCCTTCATCTTAGCAGGCTTTTCCGAAACGCCCCAGAATTCAGGTCTGTCTTTATTCCATATAGCCACAACCGCCATAACGGTGTAAATTGCAGATAAAATCACTACGAAAGGCACCATAATGTCGTAGAACTGCGAACCGTAAGCAGCACCGCGCAAAACTACCTCTACGCCATCTACTACGTACTTGATTTCGCCCTTAGCACATATGCTTTCGTTAGTGAGTATTCCGCCTGCCATAACGTTGACGAGCGTAATAGAACCCAACATTCCTACCATATTCCAGATAACGAACTGAGAACGTTGCTTGGGGTCGTTGGTAAGACAGGTCTGACCTGCTTTGGTTACTGCACATTGGCAGGTATAACCGATAACGTATAATACGTAGCAAGCGATAAATACTACCCAGCGAAGTGCAGAAACACCGTCAGGCAAATTCCTGAACACCAACATCATAAGTATTACGGAGACAGCAAGAATTATATTGCCTATTATCATAAACGGACGGAACTTGCCGAAACGTGTTTTGGTCTTATCCATAATTCCGCCGAGTATCGGGTCGGTTATACCGTCGAATACTCGCATACAAGGTACGAATATACTTGTAAACGTACTTACCGCAAGCACTAATCCCGCAGAAACTATCGTTCCGCCTAATGCCGTGGTGGCACTGCCCGTAAGATACATAAGAGCATAATAAGTAAAGTAACTATAAAAGGCAAAATATACGTTGGTTGCCGCATTGTTGAACGGAAACAACGCTATCTGCCACCCTTTGGCTTTGTTTACGCCGATTGTCTTAGAGTTCATAAATCCCCCTTTGTTATTCTTTTGATATTATTTTTAAAAATGATTGCGTTTTATGTATAAAATATTGCATTTCTTCTACAAAAATATTGCATTTTGTATATATTATGTTACAATACTTCTATGTTCAACTTCGTATATAAAGATATAGACTTTGCCCATAAGCTGGATAAGCCGAGTTCGCCTACGGAAGAATATTTTAAACATATCCACCCGTTTAACGAAATTCTCTTTTTGGTTCGAGGTAACGTCGATTATACTGTGGAAT
>JBJEVA010000088.1:0-3168 GCA_051884115.1 Candidatus Coproplasma sp.
AAGGTAACGTATTAGACGTGGGCGCAAGCTGTTATGAATATTTATATCAGCAAATTGGTGGCGAATTGTTTACAGCGAATAGTGCAGACGTAACGATTAGCTTAAAAGGTCATTTTAATTACGATTCAAATAGCACTATAAAATATGAGGGCGACAGCGATATTTACAACTTAGCGTTGATATCGGAAAATGGAACACGTTCTACAGGTGAGATATCCTATGAAACCGATGAGTTGGAATTAACTGAGGTCGAAAATATTTCTGCTATAAAGATACACTTTGGGCGTGCAGTTGATACCCTAAGTTATGGCTATTTAACGATTATAACAGACACTTACACTGATTTGAATTATACCACCCCTCTCGATGACCTAAAAAAGGATACGAGCTTTAATTTATTGGACTATCCATACGTAGAGGACGACTACTCGATACAAGTAATTCAAATTGCTGAAACGACAGACGGTGAGCTGATTATTTATACATATCAACCCTCTGCAGATACGAAGAACATAAAGGCTGTATCAATAAATATCGCAACTAAGCCTAACGTAGAAGGCGTTGACGAGGAAACGGCGGAAGAGCTTGAATTAGACTTTTCGAACTACGAACTAAAATTGCTTAGCTCTTCCAACGTCTTTTATAAGTACAAAGTGCAAGGCTTTGTTTTATCAGAAGACGAAACGAGATATTACAACATATCCAACATTTTAAGACCGTTTAACGAAACGATAGACGACGAACCGGGAGCAGATAACACCATATCTGAAATGCCTAATAAGGTCGGGCAATTATGGACGGTTAGAAGTCAAAACGGTACTATTACTTACGAAATGGTTTTTAGTGAAACTATCACTATTGAAAATAAAATTGTAGGTTTTAAACGTTATAGCAACGGTTGGAACTTGCTCTATACAAGTAAATGCGACGGTCACTTCGTTGCATTTTCGACCGATAGACAGATAGACAAGCTTATGTCGGCTAAAATCACTTATACGACGTCGGAATATACCAAGCGTACTAATTTTACTACTGAAAAAGAAACAACAACGATTTCGGACCCCGTAAAGGTTGAAGATACAATCACTTCCGACGATATAGGAAAAAATAATGGAAATTGGTTGCACAAATACAGTTGGAATAGAATAGAAACACTTGACGATTTCTTAGCAGACGAAGTCAACAACGGTTATACAATCACTTCCGAAGAGGGGGCAGAAAAATTACTCAACTGTCAGTGGGTGCTTCGATTCTTGGAAACAGAGTATTCGATGATTTATACTGAAAGCTTAGTATCTGTCGTACTCACAGAACAGAAAACTTACGTAAACGACGTAATGATTCTCGAACTTGAATTTGAAACTGACGGTAAGACCTATAAATTAGGCGCGGTCGATAATAAGCAGACGGGCAGTCGCGAGCCGTTAATAGCGGAAAGTAAAAATTATTTTTGGGTGTATTCCATAATAATTATTTTAACGCTTTCGGCAACTTACTTTATTTTTATAGGTATTAAAAAGGCAAAGGGATAAATCGATTATGATAGGTTCATTCATTATTTTCTTAATTGCGTTGATACTCCGAATCACGTTCGGAACGTTAACGGGTAAATTTGTTTTTCTAAAATCTTGGTTACCTTATTTCAATATTGTGGTTATCGCCTGTGCCGTCGTCTTCGCCGTATTCGTTATAATCGCTATTATTAAGCAGTTGGGGAAAGGAAATGGCAAAAACTAAGGGTAAAAAACAGCAGGGAAAAGCTGTAAAAAATAAAAGCGCAGGCGCAGGGAAGCGCACAACGCAAAATAAGACAACGGCAGGCAAGGGCGCACAAACCGCCCCTGCCGACCCTAAGTCTTGCACCGCCAAAGGGAGCAAGCAGAAGTTAAGCTCTCCTGCATCCACACGGCAACGTAGCCAAAATTCGAGGTCAAAGCCCAGGGCGAACGTTCAGAGCAAAGAGCCTACGGCGAAGAAACCTCTAAGGCGTAAGAATATATCTCAGACAATACCTAATGGAACATTAGTACATACCACGGATGATATGCTATTTGGAGCTGACGGTAAAAGTGTGAAAAGCCGTATGGCGACTGTAGTTGATAGTAACAGGAATAATGAAGTTGCTATTGTCAAATATACGACTTCCGAAACTAACGGAACACCATTTAAAAACAGCAAAGGTTTCAAAGGCTACGGGAATAGAATTTATACAAAAACTGTGGACGGTAAAGCAATAACTATATCAGAAGACGGTGCAGTAAAGAAACACTCAAACAATAAAAGAGATATAACTTTGAAACAGGCAAATCAAATAAAAAAATCTAATTTAAGAGAGAGCAAATACCGAGGGAGTAACCGTGCGATGCTTCGAGAACTTAAAGGTAGAAAAAAGCCTAAAAAATAAAAATTGCCGTTTCCCAAAAGGAAACAGCAATAACACAATCTGGATAGAAACAAATGTTATCTATCTCTATAATCATTATATGCAATCAAAACGCAAAAGTCAATAGATAAGGAGCAGAAAATTTATGGCAAAGAAGAAAACGACGTGCAAATCTAAGACGACTAAATCTGCGCAGACGTCGCCTAAAACGGCTAACCCTAAGAACTCACCGCAGAAGCCAAACTCAAAAATCGCTAAGGCAGACGAATTGAGAAAAATCGCAAATCAAGGTGATGCTACATTAGATAAAACTATAAAAGAGTGGAAAAAGCAACTGCAACAGGCAAAAAACACAAAAGAGCGAGAAGCTATTAACGATAAATATGATGCAAAGGTTGGAGCATTGGAAGCTAAATCAGATAAGGCATATACCGAGTATTACAACTATGTTCACGGCAACTTTGATGAAAAGTCCATAAATGAGGCAGGGGCAAAAAGCGGTCATTTTATGGACAAATCATTTATCAATAAGCTTGAGAAGAACTCGCAGACGTCGCTTAAAACGACGTCTAAGCCTTCCGATGCAAAGTCTTATACAGTTCGGCAGGGTCGGACAAGCAAGACGTTTAAAACGAAATCAGAAGCGCAGACTTGCGCATCACAATCAAATCATAAAGCAACGATAACAAAGACCAATAAAAAGCCTACGCATAAAATCGTAAAATTTACGGCAAGGGTTTAATCTTTGGGGGAGCAATTCCCCCTAAAAAATAAATAATCTGGTT
>JBJEVA010000089.1:0-3144 GCA_051884115.1 Candidatus Coproplasma sp.
TTATGCGAAAGATAATTAAAAACGCTATTCAATGTAAACTTTGTGGGGAAATTATCGAATCTACATACAGGCATGATTTTGTTCAATGTAAGTGTGGGGCTTGTGCTGTGGATGGCGGACACGACTATTTGCGTAGATGCTATAGAGAAGATGGATGCTATATCGATTTATCCGTAACCGAAGAGATTAAAGAACAAACTTAAAGAGAGCTTAGCTCTTGGCTTAAATCACAGATTAACAACTAACATAAAACCAATCAGGGAGAGGCGATGGAAGGAAGTAGCTCTCCCTTGATTTTATGTGGGGAGTGTGATATTATTAGTGTGCTTAGTTGAAATTTGATTAGGGGTGAGAACGTTGATATACGAATTAAAAGACAAATCCAAGGTGAAAGAATTATTTGCAGGTTGGCAGGAGACCTTGATTTATTCCTGCCTGCAGAACGTTATGGGTAAGATTTTCGTTACCGACTTGGAACGACCTGAGTCGGCATTTGCGTTTGTGGGCTGTTTCGGGTTCTTTGCCGGAAAGCCGAATAGAGAGCTGGTTGTCAATAAGCCTGACGGGTTTGTAATATTGACTCCGCCAAATGAAGAGTGGGCGGCGTTGATTGAAGAATGTTATCCGTCTGCGAAAAAAGTCGTCAGATACGCTATTAAAAAGAATACGGTATTTGACGTGGAGAAGTTGCAAAGTGAGATAGACAAACTTCCGTCGGGATATGAACTTAAGAAGATAGATTCGCTTATTTACGATAAATGTTTAGAAAACCCCTTAACCGAAGATTTTGTCTCTGCATTTGAAAGCAAGGAACAGTATCTTAAAATAGGCAGGGGTATGGTTATCCTGAAAGACGGGAATATCGTTTCGGGAGCTTCATCATATACCCGTTATACCGAAGGCATTGAGATAGAAGTGGATACGGTAGAAAGCGAACGAAGAAAGCATTTAGCAACGATAGTATGCTCGGCTTTGATTTTGGAATGTTTGAAGGAAGGTCTGTATCCAAGCTGGGATGCTCAAAATATGAATTCTGTTCGTCTGGCAGAAAAGCTTGGTTATGAATTTGACCATGAGTATATAGCTTATGAAGTCGTAACATAGGCAAGGGAGATTCATAGCGTAGATAAATTGTGATATGAGAGAGAATATGAAAGGGAAAAAGTTCTTAAAATGGTTTGCCATTGTTATGGCTGTAATAATCGGAGTTTTGGGGCTAACCATAGGTATTGCGTTTATAACTTTGCAGGTGAAAACGAATAAAATTTTAGACGACTGCTCTTCTTTGCAGAGTAACGAGAAGTACCAGACTCCCGTTTACGTTGAAGGCGTCAACGTGATTTGCCAGGAAGTATCCTGCGGATATGCGGTTATTGAAATGTTCTCGACTTGGGCAGGAAAGGATATTACGGAAGAAAGTCTGTATAGCGAGTATGGGAGAGTGGTAACTTCAACGGCAAATGCCTTTTGTGAAGAGATGAATAAACGCTTCCCCGAATATACCACGTCAGTTCATAAGTATTTAACTAATACGCAACTCATAGACAAGGTTTACGACAGCCTTTCAAGAGGAATACCCGTACCGTTTGAGTGGGCGGCATTACTTGAAAACGAGTGGACTTTGCACTACTCTTTGATTATAGGTGCAGATATTCCGAACGATAAGATAACGGTAGCAAACCCTTACGGATATATAGAGGAATTGTCGGTTAACGACTTTTTAAAAAGGACGAGCTTTGAAGCGTATGAGAATATGCCGTTGTTCTTAAAATTCGCATTTGCGTTCGGAATATTTGAGAAGAACACAATTTTCGTCGTTGAGTAAATCTTCCCATTTATCGGGGTGATAACTGATTGCTCTACTTTGCGTAGGTTTACAGGGAAACAGTTTTGTATTATAATCTGTTTGTAATAAATTTAAGAGGTAAAAATATGAATCAATACGTAACGGGTAATACAATCAAAAAGTTAAGGGAAGATAAGGGCATAACTCAATCTCAATTAGCTGATATGCTGTTCGTCTCACCTAAAACCGTCTCTAAATGGGAGACGGGTAAGGGCTTCCCCGACGTTTCACTATTGGAAGATATTTCAAAGGCTCTAAACGTTTCGATAACCGAGCTTTTTTCGGGCGAAAAGGTGATTAACACAAATATGCACGCAAATATGCTGAACGTAAAGATTTACGTTTGTCCTGTTTGCGGAAACGTGATTTTCTCAATCGGGGAAAATTTAGTGTGTTGTCATGGCATAGAATTGGCTCCGTTGGAGGCAGAGGATGCGGAACTCTCCTGTGAAATAGTCGAGGACGAATTGTTCGTTAAGATAGATTCCCCTATGACCAAAGAGGACCATATATCCTTTATTGCAGGTATTTCCTGCGACAGGGTAGAACTGAAAAAACTCTACGTAGAAGGTCCGGCAGAAACGAGGTTGAAATTAAACGGACTGCATTATATCTATTATTACAATAATAGAGACGGGTTGTTCAGATACAGGGTTAATAGAGTTAAAAAGTAATCTGTGTTTATGGGCGATAAACGAAGAACCCCCGATGGCAATAAAAATTCGTCAATATGAATTTTAATCAGGCGTTGAAAAAATGCATTTATGTTGTACTATTATATTGCCGTCGGCAACAAGGCTAAGTATTAAGAATTAAATTAGGAGGGTGTGTTATGAAGTACGAATTAAGACAGTATGACACGCCACTTTTATCTTTCAGCCTTGAAAGGCAGGGACTTGATAAGCTGGCTTTCAATACCGACTGGGTAAACGAGGGAAAAAGATATTTATTGCCTATCGGACTTACTACCGATTCCGATGGTATCGCTATATGGTTGAAAAACCGTATCATTCCAAAGAGTCGTGAATATGCGGATTTGATTCTTGCCCGTAGCGGTCTTTCCCATAATGACGTTATGGGGATAATCAATGTTTGTAAAGGGCTGTCTTTGAACGATAGCTATTGGGTTGTCGAGAAGGGATTTGAAGGTAAGTATGCCGATTATAATCTCTATCAAAACAATTTTACGAGAACGCTTGCGCTTATCGCTTACACGGGTTACGGCAGTAACAGCAAAAAGGGTTTTACGTCCTCGCCTGAATATACTACAAACGGAATGTTGAGAAAGTGCTGGCGCA
>JBJEVA010000090.1:0-3143 GCA_051884115.1 Candidatus Coproplasma sp.
TCTTTTTGTCGATAAATTCAAGTACCTTTTCGTCAAGTAAATTGACTTGCTTTGTTATCGGCGTATATTCTGCGGAAATGTCAATCGGCAAAATACCGCTTTTGTTGGATTGCAATTTCTTTTCAAACTCTTTTACCTTTGCTATTTGGTCGTCGTAGTTCACCATATTTTTAAGTTTAACTACGCCGTTTATCGTCGTTTGCAAATTTAACGATTTTGCAAGTCCTTTCAAAAGCATATCGTTTAATTTCAGCGTATCGAGTAACGGTTGAAAATCGGGTTGTCCGTATTCGTTACCGCCCATAAACTCCGAAACGCTGAAATGATAACGCAAGTGAATTATATCTTCATACGCCGCTTCGCCCTCGTACCCGTTTGGGAAAGTAAATACAATCCAAAGTTTCCCCGTTCCGTCCTGCTGGAAATCAACCTTTGACGGTTGCAACGGATAAAGCGCAACGAGAGTATCGCCGTTCCAAATCGGATAAATAAAAGCGTTATAGTTTAATAGTAACGTCCACGCGATTTTTTCTATAAAATCGCTTGTAGTCATTAACGGGTTCGGATTGTCAAGCACGCTTTGAATATTCCCCGCAACGCTTACGAAATCGTTATCGCCTATCGTCTTTCTAACGTGTACAGGGTCAAGTTTCTTTAATTCCGTAACAATAGAATAAATCGCCTGTTGCACAACGTCGGAGGCGTAAATGTTCGTTCCGAATCCGTTTGAATATACGGGGGCTATTCCGCTTAATATATCTTCCCAGTTATATTTTTTATTCTTTTCTGGTTTACGAAAAAATTTATCCCATATTGACAAAGTTTTCCACCTCCCGTCAATCGCTATATATCATACTTTTATAAAAAAGTCAAGTATTTGTGACTTTTATATTAAATAATCGTTCAAATCCGTCTTGTAACGATTATATGTTTCTTGTAAAATCACGCCACAAACCGCGCCGTCGATTTTCTTTGCTTTCATATTGTCAATTTTTACGACAAGGCTTTTTCCTCGTCCGTCAACCTTTAAGGCTGCGTTTCCGAAGCACCATTTGTCAACGGGGTTTAGCCCGATAATTAAACGGTCTTTCAAATCCGCTTCTACTTGATTGTTTGCCGTGTGCAATACGTCGGGGCTTTGATTTATCATAATCAAATCGTCCTTATCTACCCAGCCGTAATACTCCATCTTGTTTAGCCAATCGCGCTTAAACCGTTGGTCGTAACCGCATTTCAATACGCGTATTCCGTATTTCTCTTGCAAGGAATAAAACCAATCCGCGACAAGCGACAAGTCGTTGTCGTTCCCCTCGCATATCGTGATATATCCCGCTTGCGCCCACTCTTGATATTTCGCGCCCGCGTTTTTATCGTCGCTTTCTTCAAGTTTGCTTTCTGGAATCCAAAAATGCGAAAGAATATATTTGCGTCGGTCGTCTCTCCGACAAAGCATAATCTTTGCGTTCGTCATATCGGTAGTTTCCGAAAGGTCAACCGCGCCCAAACAATAACAACCGCGAAAGTCCTCAATATCAAACGGTGCGTCATAATCATAGTCTGACTTTTCAAGCCACGCCGTACTATTCGACACTTTGAAATTAAAGTCCTTTGACAATACGAACATTCTATCCGCTTTACTGCGGCGCGCCTCGTCTACTCTATCCCGCAAGTACGACCACGTTTTAACAACGCCGATTGACGGGTTGCTTTTCTGCCACGCTGGATTGATACCTTGCTCGTTTGTCTCCCAAACCTCCGCCTCGCTGTCCTGCGTATAAAGCCACGGCAATTTTCTTTTCGCGCTTTTGCTCCTGTCCTCGCCGTTTAATATCTTGCGGAACTCTTTTAACTTGCTATCGAGAAAGCCGTCGTTTGTGAATCCCTCCGACGAAAACATAAAAATCTTAAAGTCAGGTTTTGTCGAGGTTGATTGCTGGATAGGTTTATATATGCCGTCGTCCTGTAATTCGTGAATTTCGTCAATCGTGCAAAAGTCTATGTTCCTGCCCTCTTTCCCTCGCGTGCTGTCGGATAACTTAACAATCTTGTTGTTGTTTGCAAAGCACTTTATGCCTTTTTGATTGCGCCAAGTATCGCGGTTGTCTGTATCAACTAATATGCGCATTGTATCGACTGTCTGATAGCACAAGTCCGCTATATTGTCATTTGTACCGCTGCAAACAATATCACTGCCCGCTCTACCGAGTATAAGTTCCGCAAATTCCAACGCCGCAACGGTTTCCGTCTTTGCATTTTTACGGCTTATAAGCAAAAGAACTTCGGTAAACCTATCCACCCACTCGCCCGTATCAATGCTTTTTATTTTGAAAGAATACGCGGCGGATATAAAAGCCTTTTGCCATAACATAAGTTTCATCGGTTGACCATAAAAAGGGCTTTTCGTCAAGCGCACACAATTTTCAAGAAATAACATTCGCAAGTCCGCTTTCGTTGTATCGTACAAATACTCGTCGCTTTTCATTTCTTCAAGCAAGTGGTCAAGTTCAATTATCATTTCATAACCTGCGATAATTTCGCCTTTTCGGATTGCTTCTCGGTATTCTTCAAGATAGCCGTTTGTCTTTATAATCATTCCGCATACCTCCAAACAAAACCGCCTGCGTGTTTTCTTTTTCCCAAACAAACAGCACCGATATTTCTTTCATTTATGCCGATAGTTTGCCCCGCTTCAAGAATAGATGGATATAGAGCAATCACATTTCCGTCGTCGTCGCACTGTGCAACTTTTTTCGATTGTGCTTTGCTCATTCTTTCACAAGTTTCCGCGCTTCTTTTCTTACCTCTCAGTGAGGCGATACGCTTTTGCCTTGTTTCCTCGCTTTGTTTTTTCCCTCTGTGCGCCTCGCTTAATTTACGCCTTAATTCATCGTTAAATTTCAAGCCGTAGTTTGGGTGATTTATCCCGCTGAAACGTTCGCTCAACTTTGCTTTTGTTTCGTCCGATAAATGCTTGCCCGTATTTATAGTGCGCAATTTTTGTTTTGTCTCTTCCGATACGGTATTTGCGAAACCACCAAACTCGATATTATAACCAAAAACCCTGTCCGCTGAATTGTATTCAGCAATCAGTTCAATTTCTTTTTCCTCGGCTTGCTCTTTTGTCAAACTATCAAACAATATTT
>JBJEVA010000091.1:0-14274 GCA_051884115.1 Candidatus Coproplasma sp.
TACTACGTAGAGCATATGCAAAAGCTTGGTGCGTATAAGGTTGTCGATTGGAATTGCTACCGCATAAAAGTGCCCGATACAATTGACGAGAGAATGGACCGCCTTGCCAACGTGGTAAAGAAACGCGGTGGCTATGAAACAGCGGATATCGCCTACCTTTTAAAACACGATAAGCAAAAATTAAAGGAGTACATAATGGGCGCTCTCGACGTTTTGGACGAGGCGTTTGCAGACCTGTACGGCACAAGCCCTATAAACGATAAGCAAAAGAAGAGGGAGATGGACACCGTTTTAACTATGCTCCTCCCCGAACTTGCCTGCCTTGTTTTAAAGGACGATAAGCCCGTAGCTTACGGCTTTTTAATGCCCTGCATAAAGGAAGCTATGCAAAAGGGTAAAGGGCATATCATTCCCTTCGGAATTTTCCCTTTGTTAAAAGCTATGAAGAACGTTGAGGTGGCCGAGATGATGAGCATTGGCGTAGCGAAGGAACACGCCAACAAGGGTACGGTTGCAATAATTATGAGCGAGTGCTTGCACGGTCTTAAAAAATTAGGCGTAAAATACCTCGAAACGGGACCCGAACTCGAATATAACAACAACGTACAGAACTTATGGAAGGACTTCGACAGAGAGCTTGTTAAAAAGCATAGATGCTGGGGCTTAAAGGTTGAATAAACTAAGGTCAATAATTAGGTTGAATAAACTAAGGTTGGTTAAATTTTAAAACAAAATACATAAAGCAAATTTTGCCGTATTCTCAAATGGGGATACGGCTTTTTTCGTGTGATAAAAAAGAAAATTTACGGAATAATTTAATATGGTACGGCATAGATTATTATGAACGTCTAAAAACACGGGCGGTGAAAGCGGAGTGGATAAAGAGTCTAACGACAATAAACTTAATAGCAGAATATCGGAAAGTACTGCAAACGATTCCGTTCCGCCAAAAGAAGAGCAGGCTTCTCCTCCTTTACAAAAGGGCAGAGCCAAAATAATATGGAATATTATTCTTGTCGCCCTAATCGTTCTCGGCATAGCATCTATGTTCGGCATAGTCGATGAGGTCGGGGAGCAATCGAATAAAACCTTTAAGGAAGCCTTTTGCAATGCAAGCCCTCTGTTTATGGCGTTGCTTGTTGCAATAATTCTTTGCGTAATGGTTTTAGACTGTTCCAAATTTGCCATAATCAACAAGACGGTTACGGGCAAATTTAAGTTAAAAGTTGCAATAAAGACAAGTTTTTTAGGCAAGTATTACGACGCGGTAACGCCCTTTTCTACGGGTGGTCAGCCCATGCAGATTTACTATCTCAACACCTCGGGCATCAGCGGTGGAAGCTCTACGGCAATCGTAATGATAAGGTATTTTTCAAGTATATTCACTTGGATTGCAACGGGTGCAACCCTTATGGTCTATGGTGCGGTTAAGGGCGTAACGGCGGGAGTTGCCGGTGCAACCATTCTAAATATAACGGGGTGGCTCGGCGTAGGCGTCAATGCGGTAATTCCCCTGTTTCTAACCTCTTTTCTTATCTTCCCTAAGTCGATGTATTATATTACGGCTTTGATTGTAAAGATAGGAAAAAAACTAAAAATAGTAAAGGATGAGGAGGGGACCACCGCGAAGGCTTTAAAGGTCGTTGACGACTTTAAACGTTCCTTTAAAGTTATGGCAACAACCCCTATTAACCTTATCCTTTTGATGGCGGTAAGCTTAGGGGAAGCTCTTCTAACCTTCTCCGTTCCATATTTTGTAATGAAAGCTTTTTCCTGCCAGGTTAGCGGTATGTTTTTAACGATAGCGTCGCTTAACGCATTCGCAACTTTCGGGGTATCGTTTATACCCACTCCCGGCAATTCAGGCGTGGTGGAAAGCTTAGGCGCACTTGCTTTTTCAATTTCTGCAGGGTCTGTCTTAGCTTGGTCGGTTCTGTTTTGGCGGTTTAGCGTCTATTATATCTATATACTAATCGGTCTGACTATATCTTCAATAGACTTTTTACGAAAGCTGTTAAAAAAGAAAAGGGTAAAAAAATTATCGAGTAAGACGGCTGTAGGTGATAATGAAAGTAGTATTGGGTCTGGATAGCTGGTTTCCGCAGGTTGACGGCGTTACCAACACTTTGGTAAATATAGATAAATATTTAAAAGACTATGCCGAGAGTATAGTGGTTGCGCCCTCTTACGGCAAAAAACTCGATAAGGAAGGGGAAGACAAATATTGCAAAAACGTCTTTCATAACAAGTCGATAGAAGCTCCCTTATCAGGTTTTCGCAACTCCATGCCGTACAGCGATAAAAAGCTTTTGGCAATGCTTGACGGCTTTAAGCCCGATATCCTCCACGCTAACTCCCCGTTTGCCATTTCAAGGTGTTTTTATAAATACGGCAAAAAACACCATATCCCCGTCGTATATACCTTCCATACAAAGTTTAAGGACGATATTTTAAGGTTAACTCACTCCCGCCTGATTACTTGGTGCGCTATGAAGTTCGTTATGCGAAATATTAACAGAGCGGACTACGTGTGGGCTGTCAGCAACCACGCCTCTCAAACTTTAAGGGAATACGGCTATAAGGGCAATATACGCATAATGTATAACGCTTCGGATATGAAACCCGACAATATAGAGGGGTTAAGTTCTGATAGTGAATGTCAAATACTAAAAGATATCCCCAAGGGAGTGCCTGTCTTTATGTTTTCGGGGCGAATAGTAAAGAATAAAAATATAGAGTTCAGCATAAGGGTGGTGGCTTTGCTTAAAGCAAGGAGAAGAGATTGCAGGTTTGTAATAGTAGGAAGGGGGGAAGAAGAAAATAAGCTAAAAAAATTGTGCAGAAAACTCGGTGTTGAAGATAAAGTTATTTTTGCAGGATATGTTCTCGACAGAAAAATTCTATCGCAATATTACGCCCGTGCAGACTTATTTTTAATGCCGTCAACTTTCGATACCTACGGGCTTGTCGTGGCGGAAGCGGGTGCGTGCGCAACGCCCACTTTGGCGCCTAAATATTCGAGTTCGGCAGAGATTATAGAGGACGGGGTCAGCGGATATATAGAGGAGCTTGACGAAAATAAATGGGCGGACAAGATAGAGGAAATATTAGACTCGCCTTTAAGGCAGACGGTGGCGCAAACTTGTAAAAAAATGTCGGTCGGTTGGGATGAGAGAACTAAGGAAATACTTTCAGCTTATAAGGAGGTAATAAAAGACTTTAACGGCGCAAAGGCTTAAAAGAAGCAAAAGGCTACGTAACGTAATGCATATTAAAAATTGTTGCATAACTTAAAAAAGTATGATACAATATATTTAGTTACGGCTCATTTGCGTTATTTTTAACGAAAAAGTATTATAAATCCGTAAAACTTGTTCAGAGGAGATTATGGACGACCCATCTAAGCGACGAGTAAGTCGCCGTCAAATTTTTTTAGATACGCCCCGAAATACGTCGAGGGCGCATTTTGAGTTAAAAAGAATTCTTCTAAATTTGTAAGGGGTAGTAAATTTTTACACTTTTTAAAAATTTCGGAGGATTTATGAGTAAAACAACAGAAATAATTTTTATAGTAATAGTTGTGTTCTGTTTCGTGTGTTCGGGCTTCTTCTCGGCAACCGAAACGGCGTTCACTTCAATAAACAAAATAAGGCTTAGGGCAAAGGCGGATGACGGCGATAAGGGCGCGAAGCGCGTTCTAAAGCTTGCAGAAAACTACGACAGACTGCTTACCACCGTTTTGATAGGCAACAACATAGTCAATATCTTGGCGTCGTCGCTTGCAACCCTGCTCTTTATATATTGGTGTAAGGGTAACGAAAGTCTTGCTTCCGTACTCACCACAGTATCTACTACCGTTATTATTTTAATATTCGGCGAAGTAACCCCCAAGACGCTCGCAAAGGAGCATCCCGAAGGCTTTGCAAGGTTTTCCTATCCTATAATCATAGCCCTCGTCTATGTTCTTATGCCCTTTAACTTCCTCTTCGGTCTGTGGAAAAAATTGCTTACAAAGATATTTAAGCACAAGGAAGATACCACAATAACCGACGACGAACTCATCATAATGGTTGACGAGGCAGAGCATGAAGGCGGTATCAACGAACAGGAGAGCAACCTTATTAAAAGCGCTATCGAGTTTAACGATTTAGAGGCAAAGGACGTCCTCGTCCCCAGGGTTGACGTTGTGGCAATCGACTGCGACGCACCCTTCGACGAGATTGACAAGATTTTTTTTGAAACGCGTTATTCCCGCCTACCCGTGTATAAGGATTCAATCGATAACATCATAGGCGTTCTGCACGAAAAGGACTTTATAAAACAGCGTATGGACCCCGGCTTTTCGATTGAAAAGGCTTCAAAGCCTGCAATCTTCGTAGTATCGACCACAAAGATTAACGCAGTGCTTCAACAGCTTCAAAAGAAAAAGTCGCATATGGCAATCGTTTCGGGTGAGTTCGGAGAAACGGTGGGCATAATCACTATGGAAGACATTTTGGAAGAGCTTGTCGGTGAAATTTGGGACGAACACGACGAAGTGCTTTCGGATATAATAAAGGTCAGCGACAGCGAATATAAAGTACTCGGTTCGACTTCATTAAACGACTTCTGCGAGTCCTTTGAAATTAAAGAGTTGGACTGCGAAAGCGCAACCGTCGGCGGTTGGGTTATCGAGATGCTCGGAAAAGTACCTTCGATAGGCGATAATCTCACCTACGAAAATCTGCAAATTACTGTAAGTCAGACGGAATTTAGAAGAATTACCGAATTGCAGGTTATAATCCTTCCCGAAGAGGAAGAGGAAAAGGAGCGTAGGTTCTTTAAATCCGATTCAGCAGAAAAGGCAGAAAAGTCGGATAAGACGGATAAGGATACCGACGAAGAGAAATAATATAGTTAAAGCATACGGCGCAAATTAAGCCCGTAAATAAATAATAAATAATCAGGAGAAAATATTATGGCAAAAATAACCAAGGATACGTTAATCGTAGATTGTCTTAAAATCAACCCCAACAGCGCAGAAATTCTTCAGGCAGTGGGTATGCACTGCATAGGTTGCGCAATGGCTCACGGCGAAACCATCGAAGAAGCTGTGTTCGTTCACGGCAACGATTTGGACAAGCTTTTGGAAAAGCTCAACGAGGGTATTGCTGACTAAGTTTTACTTTTCGGCTTTTTAAACTTAAACAAATCCAAATTTGCGATACCGCCGTTATATACGGCGGTTTTTTGCAATTGATAGGAGTAAATATGGATAAGATACAACAGCTTCAAAACATTTTCGACGAGGGCGGTAAAATAGTTTTCTTCGGCGGAGCAGGCGTTTCCACAGAAAGCGGAATACCCGACTTCCGCTCTCAGGACGGGCTATATAATCTCAAATACGCCTATCCCCCCGAAAGGATAATTTCTCATTCCTTCTTTTACGAAAATACCGAGGAGTTTTACCGATTTTATAAGGACAAGATGATTATATCAAACGCTAAGCCAAACCCCGCCCATATCTTTTTAGCACAGGCGGAAAGGGCGAAAAAGCTCGACTGCGTTATAACTCAGAACATAGACGGACTGCATCAGTTAGCAGGCAGTAAAAGGGTGTATGAATTGCATGGTTCGATTCACCGAAACTACTGCACAAAATGTAAAAAGTTTCATTCGTTGGACCATATTACGGGGGCTAACGGCGTTCCGCACTGTGATTGCGGTGGGGTTATTAAGCCCGACGTCGTTTTATACGAGGAGTCGTTAGACGATTATACGGTAGAAAACGCTTTGAGTGCAATCTCCTCTGCCGACACACTAATAATAGGCGGAACTTCGCTTGTCGTATATCCTGCCGCAGGGTTTATAAATTATTTTAACGGTAGGCATTTAGTCGTTATAAACAAGAGCAAAACGCCTGCCGATAATATGGCGGAGTTAGTTATTAACGCCCCCATAGGCGAAACCTTTGCACAGTTAAAATTATAAGCTTTTTTGCAATTGCTCCCACCATATATTGCCTTGAATGGAAAATTCTTTGCATTGAAAGGCGCCCCCTTTATGCGGTATAATAGAACATATAACCGTAAAGGAGGTACATTTATGAAATACGGAAAAAGTTTAGTTTGCGCCGTGTTGTTGTCCGTTGCAACGGTGGGGTGTGTCTTCCCTGCCTGTAAGGGTAAGGACAAGTCGGAAGGCAGTAACAACGGAACTCAGGTGGAGGACGTAATCGAGGACGTTGTGGAGGAAGAAGTGATAGAATCGCCGTCAAATCCTCAGCCCGAACCTCAGCCCGAACCTCAACCTGTGGAGGTTAAAGCGCAGTACGTTAAAATAACGGCGGACAGCGTAAATATCCGTAGCGGTGCAGGCACAAATTATTCTGTGCTCGGCTCGGCGGAAAAGAATACCTTATATCCTATACTCGGCAAAAGCGGTAATTGGTATAAGACGTACTACAAAAATAAAATTGCCTACATAAGCGATAAATACTGCAAGGCTACGGAGATGGCAAAAAGCCAAAAATCTGCCGTAGAGGAAGTTATTTTGTTCGGCTATCAATGCCTCGGGGAGAAGTACGTCTATGGCGCTGTTCGATACTTAGACGCCAACGGCAACAAGAATAAGGGCTTTACGACTTCTCAATTCGATTGCTCTTCGCTTATGCAATACATATTTAAATGCGGTGCGAATATAAATTTAAGGGAGAATACCCGAACGCAGATTTATCAAGGAAGCGCCGTAAAGGGTTCCGACTTGCAGAGGGGCGACTTGCTCTTTTTCACAAACGACGCGAGAAAGTACAATACGGGCGTAGAAAGGGTTGGTCACGTAGCCTTGTATTTAGGAAATAACTACATTCTGCATACGGCTTCCGATTACGCTAAAATAGAGACTGTTTCGGATAAGCGTTGGTCGTACTTCATTCAGGCAAAGCGTATGCTGTAAAGGCGTTAATCCGCACATATTACGTGGGTAATAATGTTAAACTAAATAAAATGAAAGCATCGCCGACAAAAAAATTTGTCGGCGATGCTCCCGTTGTCGAAAGGTTTTACAGGTCGTCTGCGTCCTGAACGGGTTTATCTAAAACGTCTTTACATATACCCGTGTAACTCCCGAACGGGTCGTCAAAACTGTAAAAAGAGTTATTTGCAGTTCTTCGTGCTTTTGGACGAGCCACAGTTTTTAGAAGTGCAATTCTTAGTCTGTTTGCTTTCACCGTTGTTTGTCTTCTTCATATTTTCTCCTTTCCGTAAGGTACGTTAAGCGCAACAAAACCTTGGCTCTCATGGCATAAAGGGCAGACTGTCCAGGCTTCGGTAGAAGTCAACATATGTCCGCATTCCCTGCAGACGTAGAGAATGGGGCTTTCGTTTTTGTAGAGATTTCCGCTCTCCATAGCCTCGTAAAGATAATTAAAAATCTGTTCGTGATGTTTCTCAACCCTCGCTATCATATTAAAGAGTGCGCAAATATCGTCAAATCCCTCTTTTCTCGCTTCGTCGGCAAAGGCAGGATAAATCCTCTCGTGTTCGTTTTTTTCGTCCTCTGAGGCAAGTTTAAGCATTTCCACAAGGTCGCCCGTGTGGTAGGGATAGCCTGCGTCTATTACGATATTGTCAAGCTTTTCGCCTCTTTTAGTCAACTCTTCAAAAAACCTTCTTGCATGAACGGTTTCGTTTTTGGCAAGGCTTTTAATCTCGTCAGACAGCGCAATATACCCCTGCTTAGTCGCCTCCCTTGCAATAAGCTGATATCTCATTCCCGCCTGGCTTTCACCGGCAAACGCACGCGCCAAATTTAAATAAGTCTTAGTTTCGTCAAATAACATAACGCCCTCCGTACAATTATCTTGTGCAGAAGGCGTACATATATTCAATTAAAAGTTTGGAATTATGTGCCAGAGAAGAACTGCTTTTAATCAATAGCCGTATCTCTTTCTAAACGCTAAAAGCATTATTGCTGTAACTATAACTGCGGAAACTTCTGCAAATACGTTAGCCGACCACACGCCATCGACGCCCCATAAAAGAGGAAGACACAATACGCAGACAACCTGAAAGAGCAAAGTTCTCATAAATGATAAAATTGCAGAAATTAAACCGTTGTTTAAGGCGGTGAAGAATGCAGAGCCGAAGATGTTAAAACCCAATACAAGGAACATAGTAGAGCAAATCATAAACCCCCTTTTAGTAAGCTCGAACAGCTCTGCGTTGTACCCCACGAAGATATAGGGCAAGGGATAGGAGAGCGCCATTGCAATGGCAAACATAGAAAGGGAGACGATAGCGATAATTATTAAGCTCTTTTTTAAAACGTTTTTAAGTTCACCCTTGTTTTTGGCGCCGTAGTTAAAGCCGATAATGGGGCTTACCCCCACCGAGTATCCGATAAATACGGAAACGAAGATAAAGTTTACGTACATCAAAACGCCGTAAGCCGAAACACCGCTTTCGCCGATAAGCCTCATAAGCTGGTAGTTGTATAGGATACTTACGAAAGATAGGGACAAATTTGTCATTAGCTCGGAGGAGCCGTTTACGCACGTTTTAAGAAGAGCTTTAAAATCAAGTTTAGGCTTTCCTAATTTTAAAATGCCCTTGCGGTATATAATAAAGTAAAATACGGGTGCCAAACCGCCGACCGCCTGACCGATTACGGTGGCTAAACCTGCACCTGCAATTCCCAACTTAAACCAAGCTAAGAACACCGCGTCTAATATTGCGTTGGTAACGCCTGCCGAAACTACGAAGGCAAGCCCAAGTTTGGGCTTTTCGGCTACGGGGAAGAAACTTTGGAAGACGTTTTGAAGCATAAACAGCGTTATGCCCGCCATATTTATTCTGCCGTACAAAACGCAATTATCTAAGGTTTCGCCCTCGGCTTTCATAAGTCTTGCAAGGTTAGGCATAAATATAATGCCGATAGCCGTCATAATTAAACCTAAGATAACGGTTACGTAGATTAAAAAGGAGAATATTCCGCAAGCCTTTTTTCTATCGCCTTCGCCCAAGGTTTTGGAAATCAGCGCCGAACCGCCCGTACCTATCATAAAGCCTAAGGTCGCAAACGCCATCAAAACGGGCATAATGAGGTTGACGGCGGCAAACGCCTTTTCGCCTGCAAAATTAGAAACAAAAATTCCGTCGATAACGCCGTAGATGGAAGTAAAAACCATCATAATTACAGACGGCAGTACGAATTTTAACAACCGCTTAAACGTAAAAGTTTTGGAAAACAGCGAAGCTTCGCTCTGTTCGTTATTTTGGTTGTTTTGTATATTGTCGATATTCATATCACCTGCTATTCTCAATCGAAATAATAAACTCGGCAAGCGAGGGAATTAACCCCTTAATATCCTTGCCCGAAGTGTTAATCATAAGGTCGTAGGAGTCTTTATTTCCCCATTCTTTGTCGGACAGCAAATCGCAAAGCTTCGCCCTGCCCTTGTCAATTTTTTTAGAAACTTTAAGTATCTGCTTGTCGCTTAAGTTCTCGCCCTCGACGGCGCGTTCACGGCAACGCTTAATCTTAGAGGCGTCGTCGGCATATACAAAAAGTTTAACGGGCTTATACTCCGCCAAAATCGTACTTGCACACCTGCCTACGATTAAGCAGTCGCCCTTTGCACCGATTGCCTTAATTACGTTCTGCTGTGCCACAAGGACGTCTGTTACGCAGTCGGGGACGGAGCTTACAACGGGCATAGTCCTTGCGAAGCTGAACGCGAAGTTGTTTATTCCACCGCTCTCCAAAACGGAGTGAACGTAGTCCTCGTTCAACGCCGTTTTTTCAGCTATTTCAGTCACAAGCTCTCTGTCGTAGTATTTAAGATTTAATTTGTCTGCAAGCCTTTTACCAAGTTCTCTGCCACCGCTACCGAATTGACGGGAAACCGTAATAATCATAATTAACCTCCAACTATATCGTAGTTATCACTGCTCTATGGGGAAGAGCGTTTTAAGCATAGTACCCACGTAGAGTATGGGAACGACGCTAATTTTGTCTGCATATTTTGCAACAGACTTCATATTTTTTGCAGGAAGCAATACCCGTTTAAAACCCATTTTAACACACTCTTGCACTCTCTTTTCGGCAAACTGCACAGCCCTTACTTCACCCGTCAAGCCCACCTCTCCGAAAACAGCCGTGAACTTGTCGATAGGTCTGTCGAAGTATGCGGAGGCTAATGCCGAACACAACGCCAAATCGGAAGCGGGTTCGTTAAGCTTGATTCCGCCCATAACGTTTATGTACGCATCTTGAGTGGAGAAGTGTAGGTTGCACCTCTTTTCAAGAACTGCCAAGAGGAGGGATAGCTTGTTGTAGTCAAACCCTAACGACATTCTCCTCGGCTGACCGAACGCGGTTTTTGTGATAAGCGTCTGAATTTCAACGTTCATACAGCGGTTGCCCGTCTGGGCGGGGGTTACGGCACAGCCTGCTTCCTGACCTCTGCTCTCGGAGAGAAAGATACCCGAATAATCGGTAACGGCTTTAATGCCTTCTCCCGTCATTTCAAACACGCCCACCTCCGAAACGTTGCCGAAGCGGTTCTTTACGGCACGGAGTATGCGGTAGTTTTCCTGATTTTCACCCTCGAAGTATAGGACGGTGTCCATAATGTGTTCGAGTACCTTAGGACCTGCAAGCGCACCTTCTTTGGTAACGTGACCGACTATAAAAAAGGTTACGTTACGGCTCTTAGCAATCCTCATAAGCTTGGTTGCGCACTCGCGCACCTGACCAACCGAACCCGAAGAGGAGGATAAATCGTCCGTATATACAGCCTGAATGGAGTCGATTATGCAAAACTCAACGCCGTCCAACTCATCTTCGAGCGTATCTATGCAGGTGTTGTTGATAAGAAGCATGTTCTCTCCGCCTACGCCTAAGCGGTCACAGCGCATCTTAACCTGTGAACAGCTCTCTTCTGCGGAGAAGTAAAGGACCTTGTGTTTTTTAGAAAGGTGTGCGGAAATCTGCGTTAACAGGGTCGATTTGCCTATGCCTGGGTCACCGCCTAAAAGCACTAAAGAGCCTGCGACTATTCCACCGCCTAAAACGTTGTCAAACTCGGATATTCCCGAAGATACCCTTTCGTATCTCTCGTAAGTAATATCGTGCAACGCCCTTGCATTGGGGGCGGTTACGGGCTTTTTGTTAACGCTTGAAGAGGGGGTTGGTTTAATTATCTCTTCCGCCATAGTATTGAATTGTCCGCAGGATGGGCAACGCCCAAGCCATCTGGGGCTGGTCGCTCCGCACACAGAACAGGTGAACACGGTAGTAGTTTTTGTAGTTTTAGCCATTTGTATTAACCTCTTTAACAACAGCCGTACAGTAGGCGCATATACCCTTTTTCTGTCCGACGAATCCCAACCCTTCGCAGGTGCCTGCCGTTATGGATATATCTTCCTCGTCAACTCCCACAGCTCTTGCAAGAGTTGCAATCATTTCGCCTATATATTTTGCAAGCCTCGGCTTTTCCGCCTGAACGGCAACCGAAAGCCCCAACGGTTTAAATCCCTTTTCGCCTATTATTTCAACCACCCGTTTAAGTAGTTTAATGCTGTCTGCACCGCTGTATTTAGGGTCGCTGTCGGGGAAGTAATGACCTATATCTCTAAGCCCCGAGGCGGAGAGCAGTGCGTCCATAACGGCGTGAACTGCAACGTCGCCGTCGCTGTGGGCAATTAGCCCCGTATCGCAGGGTATTTTAACTCCGCAAAGGGTGATATAGTCTTGCTCTTTCCCGAAAGCGTGGACGTCAACGCCAAACCCGACTTTGGGTTGTTCCTCGTCAAAGAAGAGGGCGGTGGGGTAATTGCAAAAGTTTTCAAAATCCTCTTTAAAGGTAAGCTTTTTATTTTGCGGTGTTCCGCACGGGCAGATTTTTGCAGGCTTAACGTAACGGGAATAGACCGAGCTGTCGTCCGTAAAACTCTCTCCGCTTGCAATCGCCTTTTCGTATGCAGGCACAATATCTTTAGTGTAAAAAGCCTGTGGGGTCTGTACGATATACACGTTATTTCTGTCTGGTACTTCGCATATATTCCCGTCTTTAGCTACCGCAACGGTGTCTATGGCAGGGCAAGCGCAAACGGCGCTACCGAACTCCTTAACGTATCTTACGCAACACTCTATCATCTCTTCGGTTACGAAGGGGCGTGCGCCGTCGTGGATTATAACTATATCCCCCGTCACGGCTTTTAGTGCGTTATAAACGCTCTCCGTTCTCGTTTTTCCGCCTGTCACAATCTGCCAACCTAAAGAAGAACAAAACTTCCTTGTCTCCTCGTCGTTCTCCGCGCAGACGGCTATCTTTTGGAGATTGCCCCCTGCATATTCCCAATCGAACGCGTCAAAATCGGTCAGCGTGTAATAGAGTGCAGGCGCTCCGTTAAGGGGTGCCATAAGTTTGTTCTTGTTAAATCCCGCCCTTTCGCCCTTGCCGGCGGAACATATGATTGCGCTAATCTTCATCTCTTTGAATCTCCGATTGAAAAGCCACCGCCTCGGAAGAATCTTCTGTGTTTATTCCGATAGCGTTTAAATCAAGCTCTGTCGCGTTGATAATTTCTTCGGGCTTAGAACTTTTTATGTTTGCGTTAAGCTCTCTGTCTTTACGTAGCCTCTCGGCTCTCTTTTTATCGTTAGCCCTGCTGTTTTTGATTGACGTGCCGAACACGTCTGTTATGTCCATAATGGTTACGAATGCGTGTTTGTCGCAACGGGATACTACGGCGCGAAGGCGGTGTAGCTGAAAGCGGTTTACAACGCAATATATTACTTTTTTGTCTGTCTGGGAATAGTAACCCTTAGCGTCTAAAACGGTAAGTCCCCTGCCGAACTCTTCGGAAAGTGCAGGCGCAACCTTATCGTATTCGGTGGTGATAATCAGCGCACCCTTGGCTTGGTCAAGACCCAAGGTGATAAAGTCAACCGCCTTACCGTTTACGAAGTAAGCAATTATTGAATAGAGGGGAATAGAAAAATCACCCTTACCCGTACATACGACGGTAATGCCGATAGCGAGGTAGAGCAATACGTTAAAAATCATTACAAAGTTTCCGACGGTTAAATTAAGCCTTTTGGCAAAAATCACGCCAAGCGTCTCCATGCCGTCCATTGCTCCCCCAAAGCGAATAGTTATACCGCTTCCTATGCCAGAAAGTATTCCGCCGAAAACACAGCAAAGAACGGGTATGTCGCCTACTATGGGCGAACCGTTTGCAAAGAAGTCGGGTACAAACTTGGGGATTATGTTCTGGAAAAGGAGTGAAAATACCGAATAAACCGCGATAGCAAACAGCGAATATACGGTAAACGCAACGCCTTGCTTTTTCATTCCGAATAGGAATATGGGGAAGTTAATAATAAGTAGCCAAGACCATAACGGCATTACTGAAATTAGCATATCCAAAAACATTGCAAGACCGGAAACACCGCTGTCGTAAAGCCCTACGGGGGCGAGCAATAAGGTTACGCCCGTCGCGTTTATCGCGCCTGCAATAAGTAAGGCTACGAAGTTTAAAAATTTTAAATCGCCTTTTTTATTCTTTAATCTCATCGTTTTACCCCGACTATTCTATAATCTCGTAAAGGGAGGAGGCTTCGTCCTTTTTAACAGTCTCCTTAACTTGTAAAATCTTGAATTTAAGTACGCCCGTAGCGTAATCTATCTCTACGGTATCGCCTACCTTTACGGGGTGCGATGGCTTGACCTCTTTGCCGTTAATAATAACCTTACCGCCGTCGCAGGCTTCCCTTGCAACGGTGCGCCTTTTGAGTATGCGTGAAACCTTTAAAAACTTATCGATTCTCATAAAATTCGCCCTTAATTATTCTAATTTATTATACGCTTGTGTCAAGTCTGTACCCAAAAAATCGGATAGAGAGTTGAGCGTTTTTTTAATTTTTAAACGCCGTCAAAAAAACTTGACAGATAGATTTTAAGGTAATATAATAATAAACTGTACTAAAATGCAAATTATGCGCTCTTCTCCCTTTTTGAGGTTAAAAAAGAGGGGTAAAAGAGGCGGAAAAACGGGTAAAATACCCTTAGCATTGATACAATAATATACTATATTATAAAAAATGTAAAGGGCGGAGACGTCATTCTTTCAAGAAAAAATAAAAATTTTTTCGGCGGAATTTTGTCAATAGCTTTAAAAAAAATTTTTTGATTGGTGAAAAAATTTTTTTGCGACCGCTCGCTAAAATTCGGTAACGTTAGATTTTTTGCGGTGAAAAGATATATACGCATAATCGCCAAACACGTGA
>JBJEVA010000092.1:0-3082 GCA_051884115.1 Candidatus Coproplasma sp.
TATAGTAAGTGCCACTCATACTCATAGTACCGCCGTACTGAATATAGTTATCTATCCCCTCGATTCCTAACACATTTTCAAATTCTCTGTAAGGGATAAACGTGGTATGCAAAAATAGACAACGGTCATAAAGCTCGTTACTCTTGGATAGCCAGAAACCAAGAGAATCGGTACCCGAAAGTACAATTTTCATTCCCGATGCGGCGTAAATATCCGAGAGCAATGCAGCCCCTTCTATAAAGTCAGACATCAGTGTTACTTCGTCTATAAAGACATATATATACCCGTTCGCCTCTAACCTTCTCAAATCCTTATTCAACTTAGCAAGGTCATCATCTTTTGTAATCTGAATAAACGCAGTCCTCTTGAAATTGTCAGGCGTCATATCGGCAATAATTTGCTTAATGAGTGTTGTCTTACCTGTTCGCCTTAACCCATACAGAATGAATACTCTATCGTAGATATCGCCGTAGACGTAATTACTGATTTTTGCATAGCCTTCTCTTTTTTTATAATTTTTTACCGACGCTATAAATCCACGCAAAGACTTACCTGTCCTAATCTGTGTATAGTAATCCTGAACACTTCGCATAGCAGTAACAGGAAGCGAAGCTAATTGCTCTTCCAACTCCTTTCTTTCCTGTAACTGAGCTTTAACGGTTTCCAATTCTTCAGGTTTTAACCTACGGGATTTCTGTTTACCGTTTTCGCTCCATTGAAGATAATGATACTCGTAAGGCTTTCCGTTACTTCCTTTAATTCTCTTTACCGTAATACCACCCTTCGGCAGTTTTTCAAGACGAGCAATAAGTTCTTCTCTATCCATATTGAACCTCAATAATAATTTTACTTTATTTTACTTAGTTTTACTTAGTTTGTCAATAGTTTAAGTAAAATTTAAGTAAAAACTTTTGACTGATTAGTAAAAAGGTAACGGCGGGCGTTTGGAAAAACGCCCGCCGTCGTCATAATCTTTATCACACATTTAAATCGGTATTATATCCATTTCGATTCAATATAGCTCACCCTTAATATATTCCCATAATTTAGCAGGATTTTTCTTTTCATATTTTGCATACGCCTTGACTCTCTTCATAGCATTACGGTCAATCAGCTTGACGTAATCACTATAATATGCCTGATAGACGTAACCGCAAATCTTATCATACACTTCTTTAGCTTTATCCAAATGCTTTAAACTAATCTTTTCACCCTCGAACCTGTTCAATTCTTCCAAACTATAATTAGTGCAGGGCAAACTTTTTTCAGTGTACAAAATATTTGCCCCGTTTGCAATCCATTCATAGGCAGTATTTATATCGCCATTTTTAAAACAATCCGTGGCTATTTCATTTTTCTCGATATCGGAATAGGAGTCACAAATATTATCTTTTATTTCGTCCGTAACCCAGTCTGCGTCATCTTCAATATTTATAACTTTTTTACATCTGTAAATCTTTTTAAGTTCCCAGATAATAGATTTCTTATCTCCAACGCCAAATAATTCTATCAACCTTTCTCCTATCACCTTATCTCTATCTTGCCTAGAAACAGCAAACGAAGTGTAATCTGTGAAAGCCGGGCTTTTAAAAACATTTACTTCAAAGTAGTTTTCGACGCACTCCAACTCCTGCTCTTCTTCCGAAGAAATGACACCCTTTATTTTTTTGTAGAGAAGCTCATAAATAACTGTGGTTGCGTTCTTTATCTTTGCCGTATACTCCGTAACGGTTTTTACGTCTTCAAGATCATAAGCTTGGTCAATATTAATTTCGTCAACGTTATAGAGTCTGAAAAGCCTTTCTTCCAGCGTTTCGTCGTTAAGCCTCTCGTTTAAAAGCTCATCTACAGAAATATTAAATAGTTTTGAAAGGGAGAACAAAATATCCGCACTGATATTTCCCATGCTTTTCCATTGGCTTATTGCCGCCGAACTTATACCTAAAATATTCGACAGTTGCTTTTGCGATATATCGTATTTATCCATTAATTGCTTTATAAAGGAATTCATACCACGATCTCCTTAGTGAAATATTTTTCTCTCAGCTCTTCCAAAGACAAGCCGTCCAACTCGTTAATTAATGCCTGTGTTTTTTGTTCGTCCCTGCTCTTAATATAATCAGCCATAGACGTACACCTAACAACGTCAAGCATATATTCTTCCGATTCCTCCACACTTTCACCGCCCTGCCAAGCATTGAGATGAAGTATTTTCTGCACACCGAAGTTTACAAGATGTTCCTCTAATTCTCTTACAGTTTCGGGCGATAACCCCGTTTCCTCGTCTTTGTATGCAAGTCTTCTGTTTTTAGGGGTATTTTCTATCGCATAATAGGAGTATTTGCCGTCTTCAAATACCGGTATCAACATAGGCTTTTTGTATTCCTGAAAATCATTTTTCAATTCGTCGAGAACGTTAATCGTAATTTCCGTTTCTTTAAAATAGCCAAATAAGGATTGATTAAGACAAGCACCACTTTCAATCAAAAGTTTAATTGCTTCTTTTGTAATTCTCTCGGTATCGTATTCGTAACCGAAAGTCTTAAAAAACAGATGATTATTTGCCACCTCTCCGTAAGCGTGAGTTACGGCATATTTTTGAATCAATGCCAGCAGGATATCTTTCTCCCACACCTTGCAACGGCGTAATCTTTTCGAAAGAATTTCCCTTGCATCCACAACCTTATTACACAAATCTTTGTTGAACGTTACTTTAAACTTACAATCGAAATACTTCTGCGCCTCCCAAACCTTTTCTTCCGAAGTCGACTCGTGCATTAACGCAGAATTCTTTCTTATTAAGAACTTTATATCTTTAATCCTACCGATAATCTTCCCGTCGTCATTATTTGACCATTCGTTGCCATATATGACTTTGCAATTTTCAGTTTTCTCACCCAGCTCTTGCCTACCAAAATTGCTTATAGTATAAAAATGCTCACATAAAAAATCGAACTCTTTCTCTTCGCTCGGAGTGATAGAGAAATCAACTAAAGCTTTTATCAGCTCATCAAAACGTCTCTCTATCTTCAGTTCCTGCTCTTCCCTCATCTCGAATAACGGTGCATCGGTGGGTTGCCAG
>JBJEVA010000093.1:0-1673 GCA_051884115.1 Candidatus Coproplasma sp.
CCTAATGCAAAACTTTTAATTGCAGGTAAGGAAGATTTGGAGAAGAACAACCGTAAAAGGTTTGTGTCGAAGGTCGCCCTCGGCGATTGGGACGCAGTCATTATTGCACAGAGTTCTTTTGCAAAAATTCCCATATCGGCAGAACGGCAGGAAAGAAAACTCCAAGAAGAAATCAGCCGTATCGAAGAGACGATAGCCTCGCAGTGGGAGGAAAACAGCCATCCCCGTGGCGCAGTCAAGAACCTTGAACGTATCAAGAAGAACCGTGAGGCTCAACTCAAAAAGCTGATGGACGATAAAAAGAAAGACGACGTTTTAATCTTTGAAAATCTCGGCGTGGACTATTTGTTTATTGACGAGGCGCACAACTATAAAAACCTGTTCCTGTTCACCAAAATGAACAACGTTGCAGGTATATCAACTACGGCAAGTCAGAGAGCGAGCGATTTGAAATTGAAGGTCGAGTTCATTAACGAGTTGCACGGCGGCGATAAGGGCGTTGTGTTTGCAACGGGTACGCCTATAAGCAATTCAATGACCGAAATGTACACAATGCAGAGCTACTTGGGCAACGAAACGCTCCAAAATATCGGCATTAATTTCTTTGACGCTTGGGCGGCAGACTTCGGCGAGACGATAACTTCGCTTGAAATGGCACCGTCCGGTCAGGGTTACAAGGCAAAGACAAGGTTTGCAAAGTTTACGAACCTGCCCGAACTTTTAACACTTTACCGTTCTTTTGCCGACGTGCAGACTTCGGATATGGTAAAGCTCGACGTCCCCGAAGTGGACAGAGAGGTAATAGCGTTAAAGCCGAGTGATACGGTTATAGACCTTGCGGAAGAAATAGCCGAGAGAGCAGAGAAAATCAGTTACGGAAAAGTACCGCCTGAAATCGACAATATGCTAAAAATCACGAGCGACGGCAAAAAGTTGGCGTTAGATCCGAGATGTTTCGAGCCTACGGCTGGCGATGAGGAAACGAGTAAACTCAACGCCTGTGCTGAACGCATTTACGAGATTTGGAACACAACTCACGATTTTAAGGGAACGCAGATTGTTTTCTGCGATTTGTCAACGCCCAAGAAAGCGTTTGAGGACTACGAATACGGCAAAGACTTCGACGTATACAACGACTTGAAATACAAGCTCGTTCAAAAGGGTATTCCTGCAAACGAGATAGCGTTCATACATGAGGCGAACACCGATGCTCAAAAACAAGCCTTATTCGATAACGTAAACGACGGAAAAGTCAGGGTTTTGCTCGGCAGCACGGAAAAGTGCGGAGCAGGTACGAACGTTCAGAAAAGGCTTGTGGCTCTGCACCATCTTGACACTCCATACCGCCCCAGCGATATGGAGCAGAGAGAGGGTAGAATTGTTCGTCAGGGCAACGAAAACGAAAGGGTAAAGATATTTACCTACGTTACCGAGCGAACGTTCGACAGTTACTCTTATCAGATTTTGGAGAACAAACAGCGTTTTATCTCACAAATAAATAAGGGCGATTTAACCGTGCGTGAGGCGGAGGATATAGACGAAACTACTCTATCTTATGCGGAAATTAAGGCAATTACAGCCGCTAACCCGAAGATAAAGAGAAAAATGGAAGTGGATACGGAAGTTGCGAGACTTCGAGTTTTGGAAGGACAGTTCAAGAAGAATTTATACGC
>JBJEVA010000093.1:1773-3047 GCA_051884115.1 Candidatus Coproplasma sp.
CCTATGGTATTCCTTGCGGGCGAGCGTAGTATTACGCTTTCTTGTAACGGGCAGTACAGCATTGATATTGGTCAGAGTGCAAGCGGTAACTTGACGAGAATCGAGAACTTTTTAGAGGAACTTCCTAACCGTGAACAGCGTTTGGTTTCGAGACTTGAACAGTTAAAACTTGACTATGCCGTGGCACAGGAAGAGGTCAAAAAGCCGTTTGAACACGCAGAGCTTTTGACAAGCCTACTTAAAGAGCAGACCGAACTCAACGCAGAGCTTGATTTAAATAAGCGTGAAGAAGTAATCATATCCGACGACAAGGATGAAGGAGATAACTATATGGCATTGCCTGAAAACAACAATACAACAGAAACAAAACCTATAAAGGAGGAGGAAAGAATCATTGAAGAGATAGAAAAAATGGAAATGGCGGTTCAGCCTGATTATTCCATTGACCAAGAGGATATGGCAGACTACGGCTATGTGTGGCGTGGTATGTTGCCGATGCGCAGGGAGAGTGCAGAACATTTATACAAGTTAGGACTTCCCGTTTACAGATTGCACGATGACGACACGGAGTATGCCATAAACAAGCCCGAAGATTTCCATAACGAGCGTATATTCGGCATTAAAAAGACCGATTGGAAACCCTTTATCGAAAGCGAAATAGGCAAGACCTATCTTGCGACAAAGTTTGAAATTTGCAATGCGGCAAGCGATGTTGTAAGTGATGACCTTGGATATGTTGATGAGGCGTTCACGATTGATTTTATGGAAAGCAACTATGCTGAAAGAGCAGAATTAAAGAACTATACAAAGGGAGTAAACCCTGATAAGCGTTACGTTCCCGACTTAATCGACGAGTATACGGAAAAGATTTACGACGATTCACTTAATCACTACGGTTGGGTTAAGGCAGATATTCCGAGGGCGATTATGAACCGAATAGAGAACGCAGAGTTGAAAGACGAGACGGAAAAACACGTTAAGCAGAACGAGTTGCAGGAGTTCGTAAGACAAGGACTTATCGACCATAACTTACACGACGTAGTAATCGGTGAAGTAACCGACGAGGACGATGCGTATGAAATTGCAACCGAACTCAAATCTTGGTTTGAGGATAGTTCATTTACCGAGGGAACAAGCGGTGAAGAGTTCGATTATTGGTACGACGATTTTTCGGATGAGACAATAATTCCTATGCTTATGGGTAGACACTACAACGCTGAGGACGAGCTTTACGAGGCGGTAACAAAGGATATGAACACCAACGAGTTCAGGGA
>JBJEVA010000094.1:0-13598 GCA_051884115.1 Candidatus Coproplasma sp.
TCCGCGCGGCGTAGCCGCGCGCTCGTCAAGACAAGCTCACGCATAACTGCCATTTTATAAATTTTTCTTGCAAAACGTTTATTATTATGATATTATAAATCAAATACACATTTAGGGGGAATTATGGTAAAAGTTACTTGCATTATTGGCAGTTCTCATTCAAATGGCAGTTGTGCATATCTTATCAATACTTTGATTAAAGGAATTAACAACCCTGCTGTTGAAGTTAAAAAATATTGCGTAAGTGATATTAAAATGAATTACTGTTATGGCTGTAAAAAATGTTACGATAAAGGCGAATGTGTGCAAAATGACGATGTGAAAAATATAGTTCTTGATATTTTAAGCTCTGATTATGTTGTGATTGCATCACCGTCTTGGTGGGCTGACGTGCCTGCGCAACTTAAAACTTTGTTTGATAGAACTACGCCATACGGCGATACAAATCCCAACCGCAAATATAAAGCGGAAAAACCTATTAAAGGCGTAGCAATAGCAGTACGAGCAGGAGTAAGGAAAGCTGAAAACGATTTAATTTTAAATTCTATTCAGCATTATTTTGGACATTTAGGAATTGAAACGGTTGAAAGAATATCAATTACTGAAACCGATACTTTAAACGATTTATTAGAAAAACACCAAAAGGAAATTCAACGAGTTTTTTCGTTGGGGAAACGTCTTGGAGAAGAAATTGAATAATATTGAAGTACGATAATAGATAGAAGGGGCTTTAATGGATATAGAATTAGTGAAAGCAACCGAAAGCGATGCCGAAGAAATCTGGAATATGCAAAAGGTTGCGTTTGCCGAATTATTGAATAAATATCAGGACTTTGAAACTAACCCTGCAAACGAGCCTTTAGTAAAAGACAATAATACGTTTGAGGCAACCGTTTACTTATTTTTACTTTATAAGGCTGAACGGCGAAAATATTGGTGCGATTAGAGTAGTCGATAAAAAGAATAGTGAAGAAGCAAAACATATTTCACCACTCTTTATTATGCCTGAATACCGCAATAAAGGTTATGCGCAAAAGGCGATTTTACAGGCTGAAAAAATCCACGGAACATTCGATTGGGAAATCGACACCATATTGCAAGAAAAAAAGCTATGTCATTTATATGAAAAAATGGGATATCAAAAATCCGATAAAGTTAAGCAGGTCAATGATAAATTAACCTTAGTTTTTTATAAAAAATAAAGACGTAAACTGAAGGTGTTCAATTTACGTCCTTATTGGCGCACCAAAGAAGAAAAATACGAACCGTTGTAATAAACGGCTCGTATTTTTTGTTGCCAACGATTATTTCGGGATTAGATTTAAAATTGTAATTTAAGCTGTAAGATGAATCACCCCTTGCGTTTTTTTGCTTGATTGGCGGTAACCTTAAAATCCGATGATTGTACTCTATTATATAATTTTACTCGCTTCTATTTGCCAAACTTATAAATAAAATCAAAAACATAAGCAAAAGGCGGAAAAAAATTTATAGTTAAATTTAATGTAGTTAACGTAGGGCGCATCTTTCAAGATGCGCCCTTTTGCATCGCCGTCCCTCCCCATTGTCAACTCCGTTAGAGGGTGATTTAAAGGCTTACAGACATTTTCGGTCAACCTAAGGAAAAAATATAATCAGGGGTTGAAATATGAACAATAATATGATAAAATTAACACTGTTAGACTTATAATTTTAAGTTAGGTTTTGAACTTAATGAAATAGTTAAAACAGGTCAGCATAATTTATGAAAATTTATATGAAAATAGCAGGGACCCGAACACTCGGACCGGGCGACAGATACGGCTTGTGGCTTCAAGGTTGCAATAGGCGTTGCCACGGCTGTGTGGCTCCAAATTCCTGGGATATATCACAGGGGGAAGAAATATCTGTTGAAGTGCTTGCGCTTAAGATATGCCAAAGCGGGTGCAATGGGCTGACGATAAGCGGGGGCGAACCCTTTTTGCAAAGTGAAGAGCTGTATCGTCTAATTTGCAAAGTTAAAGAAGAAGGCGATATGGGCATTATTGTTTTTAGTGGCTATACGCTTGCTCAACTGCAGGATAGTCCTGATGAAAACGTCCAAAAGATTTTGCAGATGATAGACGTATTGATTGACGGTGAATATATAGAAGAACTCGACGACGATAAACCATATCGTGGCTCGTCAAATCAAAAAATACATTTTTTGACTTCGAGATACAGTCAATCGGATTTTAATAATAAAAGTCGGGAAAACGATTTTATCTTAGAAGGCGACAAAATAATTACGGTAGGAATCCCAAGCAAAATCACAAAGATGATAAAGAAAAAAATTACGAGGTGAACATATGAGTAAAAATCTTTTAAAGTGGCAGGACGAAATTGAATTGTATGCAGATTTCAGGACGACGTTCATTATGGAGGGGGAAATCTTCGATAAACAGCCCACGGCGGAAGACGGCGAGTTTATGCTTGTAAGTCTGGACCAGTATTTGCATGATAAGCTGACGTCAATGGGTTACGAATGCATCGTCTTTTTTAATCACGTCGATGGATTTTATAACAATATTCACCATAAGGACAGAGACCCGATTAAAGATTTTCAAAAGATAATTAAAAATGTGCAAAAGGATACTTCGGATTCGACGATACAGTTAAATACCGAGGCGAGAAACTCAAAGTTTGGCGACGCCACCGAAAAAATTCGTCTCGCAATGAGGAATAATGATAGTCAGCCCATTGCAATTATCTGCAATATGGCGTCCCGATATATTACGAATGCTACTCATCTTGCACAGGACGAACAGTATTTTTATTCGGAATTATTTCTTGCAAGTCAAACGGTAGCCAACCCGATGAGTTCGACAGCGAATAAAAAATTGAACAACTTGATATTTATTCTCTGCGATAAAACGAACGATATTCCCGCCTGGTTTTATTTAAACAATCCCATGGTTAAGACGTTGCAAATTACGGTTCCCAATGCAAAGACCCGTGAATTATATTTAGATGCTTATTTTGACTGCATTGAAGGCGGGGAAGAAGTTTTAAAATACGAATTAGATAAGGTTAAAAAAATCAAAAGAAAATTTGTTGATTTGACCTCGGGTTTTAGAAATAGAGATTTGGACGCTTTGCGCAGATTGATGAAAAACGAGAAAATTTCCATTGAGGACGTGGGGAAAGCAGTTTCTCTTTACAAATACGGCACAAGGGATAATCCTTGGGATGACCCCGTCCTTATTGAAGAAAAGCTGGGAACTTTGACGGAAAGTCTTAAAAAGAGAGTCAAAGGGCAAGACGTCGTTATTCAGCAAGTAAGCGATATAATGACGAGGGCAATTTTCGGATTGAGCGGAATTACTCATTCTTCAAGTTCAAGTAAGCCCAAGGGCATTATGTTCTTTGCAGGACCTACCGGTACGGGTAAAACCGAGTTGGCAAAGACCCTTGCAGAATGGCTTTTCGGTACTGAAGACGCGTGTATCAGGTTTGATATGAGTGAATATTCCCTCTCTCACTCCGACCAAAAATTGCTCGGCGCGCCTCCGGGATACGTCGGTTATGAAGAGGGCGGACAGCTTACGAATGCAGTAAAACAACACCCCTTCTCAATCCTTTTGTTTGATGAAATTGAAAAGGCGGACAGAAGTATTTTAGATAAATTTCTCCAGATATTAGAAGACGGAAGAATGACGGACGGCAAAGGGGAAACGGTTTACTTTTCTGATACTATCATAATCTTTACTTCAAATCTCGGTATAACAAAAACCAACAGACTTACGGGAGAAAAACTTGAAAGGATAACCTATAACGGGGAGCAAATTATCGATTGCGAAAGTAAGAAATTCATAGAAAACTATGATGATTATAAAGCAAAAATTATGGAAGGCGTTGACGATTTCTTCCTTCATGAAGCAGGGAGACCTGAATTGAAAAACAGAATCGGCGATAACTTTATAGTTTACGAATTTATAAAACCCGAAGTTGCAAACATGATAGCCGATACACAGCTTCAGAAAATCAAGGCAAATTTATTGCAACAGAAAAATATCACGTTAAATTATAAAAAAGTTTTACCTGCATTGTATGTTAAACTTGCTAAATATCTTCCTCAGGGCGGTCGTGGGGTTGGAAATGCAATTGAAAAATATATTGTCAATCCGCTTGCCAGATTTCTTGGGGAAAACAGGCGGTCAGGTAATTGCACCGTAGAGATTACGGGCATTAAAGAGGAAAACGGAATTATTACTTTGGAGTGTACTTTACAGTGAAAATAATCGCGAAAACAGCAAACGGGTTCGTTAAAAAAGGCAATGAAGATTGTTTTTGCTTGGGAGGCAAGGTCTATTGCGGTGAAAGTCAAGTATCGGTAACGACGGACGAGCTTACGTCTTTTGCCGTGTTCGACGGCGTGGGCGGAAATAATGCCGGTGAAATCGCATCGCAGACGGCGGGGGAACGTTTTGTCAACAGTTTGCCTGTCGGTAGTGAGGAAGACGTTCTTCGGCTTATTGAAAGTATGAACACCGCAATCATCAACAAGTCTAAAGAGTCGCCTTTATATAACGGCATGGCGACAACGGTTGCAGGGCTAACCTTTTTACAAAACGATTTTTTGTGTTATAATATGGGGGATAGCCGTATATACCGATATCGTTCGGGTATTTTACACCGCTTTTCAAAGGACCACACCTATTATCAACAGCTCATAGAAAACGGCGTTACGGAGGCAGATGCGGAAACTTATAGAGACAGTCACATAATAACAAAGTGCCTCGGGGTCGATTTGAATTGGGCAAAAGACGTCTTCATCAATTACGTTGATTACGGGGTAAAGGAGGGGGATATCTTCCTTTTGTGTTCGGACGGTATTACAGATATGATAACCGACGATGAAATGGCAGATATTATGGACGAAGAGTCCTGCCTTGAAACTATTTTTAACCGCATTATTAAAACCGTACAAACAAACGGAGCAAAGGACAATTACACAATTATCATTATACAGAGATGAGGAAAGATTATGGAAAATGAAAACAACTCATATTCGCAATTAGAAAAACTGATTTCAATATTTAAGTCGTGCGAACCCAATCTTGACTATACGGTTCTCGATAAAAAGCTTGCAGTCGCAACGTATCTTGAAGAGACAAAGGAATATAGAACCGCTAAGTACAGTGATTTGTTCGTGTTTGCGGATTATAACGAGTTTGAAACAAAAGAACAGGTTGATAAATACTTAACGACGTTAGATAAAATTTTTAAAATCTGCTGTAACGTTGTAGAGAAACGTGAGTACATAGACTTCCAAATACCGAGCGACTATTATTTGGACGATAAACTTCTGTTGAATACAACCGAACGGGCGAAAGCTGTTTTACGCATATTAGAGAGTGCAACGAAAGCTACGATATATACCAATATAACAAACCCGTTAGCTCTGCTCTCTTGTCGTTTGAACCGTAAGCCTAAACTCAAAAATCACAGAATTTACGTCAAAGGTAATTTTAGAACTCTTCTTTTAAGTTGCTTTACGGAACAGGAGTTGCGTGAAAATATTTATTATTTTACAGAAGCGCATTACAATTCCCTTAAAGCTCAGGCAGAAGAAGCGCAGTTGCGTGAAATAAACGAGAGTGAACGTAGGTACAGAAGAAAAAAGAGGATTAAAAGATTTTTAATTTCAATACCTTTTATATTGGTAGGTATATTTGACGCTCTGTTTTTAACATTCACTCTTATGGCGACGAGAAGCTACGATATTATAGCGATATCGGTTGCCGTTTTGTTTTCGTTTATCGTTGGTATCGTTATGGCTAAACGTATCGTCGACGGCGTTGACGATAACGGGGGCAGCGGATTAGCTCTGTGTATCGCGGCGCAGGTATGTGCGGTAGCTATCAGGTATATCCCCTTATCTGCCATAAACAGACTCTTCATCTCCATCTTCGTAACAATCCCTTTGATTAGATGTATTATCGATTCCGAAGCGAAGAATATAGATTTTGCCTTAACTCTATTTCCCGTATTAAGTTTTGTCATCCTGCACATATTGAACGTCTATTACCCTATGAGTTTTATCGAATCGCGCTTAGTTTGGTTATCTTTTGGATATATGTGCGTGTATTGGGTCGCCTGGGCAATCACATCGATTTTTACATATTTTAATGATAATATAGGAGAATTAGTCATTCATATTTGGAGCGGATTAATCAATTTGGTGATTATAATTCTGATATTTGCTTTCGATTTAAGTTCCGAAGCGCAAAGCGTTATAATGACCATCATGACAATTATTTACCTTTTAATTATAATTATTTTTGTGGTTAGATGCGTAAAAGATGACAATTAAAGAATTTAAGGAGAGAAACAATGGGAATACAAGATAATAAAACCGTTATTGCTGAAAGAGAAAAGGTGGTAAATAACAACCCTGAAGCTACCGTTATTGCAAGCGAAGCCACATTGGTTGCAAGCGAAGCCACATTGGTTGCGAGCGATGCAACGGTAATTGCTGATGCAACGGTAATTGCAGGCGACGCCACATTGGTTGCAGGCGACGCAACAATAATCGCCAATGACGCAACGGTAATTGCCGGTGATGCAAACGTAATTGCAAAAGGAACCCAAGGTAGTGTCTCTATCGGCGAAATAAATAAAGGGGACGTAGTTGACGGTTACGTTGTCGGCGAATTGCTTAGCTTTTCAGGTGGGGAAGCGGACATTCGCTTTTGCGAAAAGGATGGTACAAAATACGTAATAAAGGTATATAGATACTCTCAAGACCTTACCCAAAAGCAAAAGCTGATACAAGGCTTAAATTCAAAGTACGTAATGCCCTTTTTATCGTACGGCACGTTTAACGGTCGCCCCTATGAGATAATGCCGTACTGCGAAAAAGGTTCCGTCGGTTCGATTATAAAGGCGAAAAAAGCTTTCCCTAAGGATTTTTTGAAGGGTATCTTTATCCCTCAAATGAACGAACTTCTTACAACTATCCATAAAGCAGGCATAACGCATAATGATATTAAGCCCGATAATATCTTTATTTCAAATGATGAAACGCATATCATTCTCGGAGATTTCGGCATATCCAAAATGCTTGACGGAAGGACGTCAGTAACCAATATCGGCGGTGCAAGAAGTCAACACTATTCCGCCCCCGAAGCGGATAGGTATTGCTCCTCCGAAGGAGATTATTATTCCTTCGGTATGTGTTTGTTGGACGTTGCTCTCGGTAAGTTTTATTGGGACGGAATCAGCGGGAAGGATTCGGAAAGGGAAAGAACCCGTCACGGTATTTCCATTCCCGAAGAAATCGATTCGGACGTCGCCGACCTTATTTTCGAGTTGACCAAATTTGCGCCCAAAGAACGTGCAACTTCAGAAGACGTCGAAAAGTGGATACATAACAATAAGTGTTTCGAAGGGAACAGAAGCAATGGATTTATCGGGGACGAATACGATTTCGATTTTTCATTCACGGTAAAGGTGGATGGGCAGAGAAAGGTTCTGCACTCCATTCATGAGCTTACTCAACACTTTTCCGTTTATTGGGAAGACGGCATAAGGTTCTTTGAAAACAACTTGTTCGCAGAAAACGAGAGCGTAAAGAGTAATGACCAGGCTTTGTTTATAGACCTTAAAGAGATATATAATAAATACTATCTTTCCTCCAAAAAGAACGTAAATAAGGGATTGCTATATACTTTATCTACGATGAACAGCCATCTGCCCTTTGTTTATAGAGGAAAGAATTATAATAATTTTAGCGGATTTATCGATACGCTAATCAACGAATATCCCAAATATGATAGAGCCGTATTAGATTTAGAAATACTTAATTGGCAATTAAACCGAGAAAAGCAATCGGAAAAAGTAGTAAAAACCGTTAAAAAATTATTTAAGGAATGTGATAATCTCGATTATCTACGTGATATGCTGATTAACTATTTCAAATCGGGAGAAAACGCAAGCTTCTATTTGGACGGCAAGGTATATCCCAACTTGAAGGAGTTCTTTATAAATGCCTTTAAATATGACCTTACAAGCGGATTTCCTAAAATTTTTGATTATGCAGAGCAGTTTAAAAAGACTTTTTATGATTTATTAAAAGAAATTTATGCAATCACTGTTCCGTCGCTTGACGAGCCGATGAGCGTTAGGATTTCTTATGTGGCGCATAAATTATTAGGATACTTACCGTACCAATTTGCCTGCATTGAAATCAAGAATATGAACGACGTAAAGAAACTTGCGGCAAGTGCAGAGATAGATAAATGGAGCGAAAATGCTTTTGCCGAGTGTTTAAAGTATTTGCCGATAATAGCGATGTTTGAACCCAACCAAGAGGAGTTGGATAAGTTGATTAGGTCAGTGCAGTCGGCGAGTACAAATACGGCGGCGACAAAATTTCTTTACTTGACAGGCGAGAAAAAGGAATATAATAGGTGTAAGACGCTTGTGCAAATGAAAGAAAAGCTTGAAAATACAGAACGAGCTAACGACTATGCGAAAACTGTATTAAGAGACCCCTGCTTCTATTATTGGTTAGAGGCATTAGGATACAACGTAAGCAAGGAAATATAATATGAGCGGTGATGTTTCAATATCAACAGTACTTGTCGGCGCGGCCGTCCCTATGGCAGTTGCCGGCGTAGCCGTAGGCGTTGCTGTAGGTGCCGTAGGTGTTGCCGTAGGCGCCGTCGGCGTCGTTGGGAAATCGGTTGTCGAAGCGACAAAAGTTATAGTACAGGGAATAGCCGATACGATTGAAGACGTTAAGGCCTTGCGTGAAATGAGCAGGCAAGAATCTGCCATGAAAAGAAAAGTGTTTGACGCATATCAAGCAGAAATTAGTGCAGATGAGCTAAAGAAAGAGGAGTTTTTGAATAAGCTGTATTCAAATCTTGACTCTTCCGTATTTGACGCAGGAACTTTACAAAAGTTAAAGAAGAAGGGATATGAAGAGCAGGTGACTTCGCTTGACAAGTTGTATGCCTTTGCAACGCACTATCACCGTCTTAACGATTTAGTGTATTCTGTTGAAAAAGAAGGAAACCATATAGAAAACTCATTCAAACTACCCAAATTGCTTGAAAAGGCAAGGGGCGTAGCCCTTTCAGGGGACAGTAAAGCCATTGAAGAATTGGAGATTGAGATAAAAACGTTGACTTCTTTAATAAAAGAAGAAATCAAGCACATCAGGTTAGAGGCATCTACCGCAAGCAATGTCGAGGCAGTTATCTATCACATTGAGAATAATATCGACACTCCTATGGCTGTGGTATTCTCTGACGAATTAAATAATTTATTGCAAGAGGCATACGTTAAAGAAGAACAAGAGATTATAGCAAAGGAGGAATTAAAACTCTCTCAATTGCGTGAGGAAACTTTAAAGATTTCTGCCGATATTGCAAACCTTGATTATATAGAGTCTGTTGAAGAATGTAGGCAATTAAAAAGAAGTATTTTTACTATATTGGCAGACAATACGTATTCAAACAAGACTAAAATTACCGAGATTGAAAAACGGTTGGAGCTACTTAGGGATAAGTATAAAAAGTTCTGTGCCGTTATCGGAAAAGCAATGGAAGATAAAAAGACGTATGACGAATGTTACTTATTGCTTTGCGAATACTTTAACGTTTTGAAAAAGGACAAACCCAATTACGCTTTCGACTATAAAAATTCAAAATCAAGCATAACAGCCATTCAAAGACAAATTGAGGACAATAAATCAGAGGTGGAAAAGAAATTGCAAGTCGAGTATATCAGGCAGAAGATTTACGAAACTATGCGAGAATATAAAAAAGATTTTCTTCAAACCAAGACTGTGGGTAGAGTACATAAATACACCCAAGATATCTTTTATAACGGTGACGGCACAGTGCTTATAGTTACGTATAAAGACAATGGTGCAATCACAATGAGGGTTGCGGGCGTAAAAATGGAGGGAATAGCAGAAAAGAAGCAAACGGTTGTTGCAGGAATGAAAAAATTCTGCGGACAACGAAAAGACATTATGCACTCTTTCGAAGAGAAGGGAATTCAATCCACTACCGACGAGTTGCTTGAACCCAGCGAACAGTATGCGACAGAGATAGAGTTAGATTCATCAGTTCCCTTGTATCTTCTTCAAAAAATCAGGAATGATAAGCTGGCTCAATCGAGTGAAACGCAACAAAAGAAGAGGTATATGCAATGAGAAAAGTTAAAGCATGTCCAAAATGCCGTTACTATAACGGGCATAAAGTTGATGATTGCGCTCTCTGTGGCACAAGCCTTTCGGATGCAATTATCGAATTGGTTGAAGACGGTATCGAATATGCCCCCGCGCCCATAGAGCAAGAAGTAACAAAAGGGCAAAAGGAGGAGCCGTCTAAGGAGGGTACTTATAAAATTTGCCCCGATTGCGGTGAATTAAATCCCCCCGAACTTGTGGTCTGCCAAGAGTGCGGAACAATCATTAAAGATGTACCGTTAAGTACAAAGCCGAACGGTGAAATCAAACCTGCAAACAAACCTGTGTTTTTGCAATTAAGAACGGGAGAGCTTGAATGGAATTTTGGTATTGTGTCCGAAACGGTTGTCGGACGGTTGGACTTTGTCGGGCTATCCGAGTATGAAAAAAAGTTTATCAGCAGAAGCCACGTTAAATTTACAAAAGACGGGGATAGGGTTTTTATCGAAGATTTAAGTACGAACGGAACGTTTGTCAACGGCAAAAAACTAAGTCGCAATTCTCTATCCGAAATACATAGTGGCGACAGTATTTCATTTTATCTGACCAAGACGACTGTAACAATAAAATAATCTTATTAAATTTTAGGTTATAAAAGTATTTTCAACGAATAAAAAATAGGGCAGAATAGAATGACGGAGGGTTATTATCGGCAAGAACGCCAAAAAGTTTTTTTCTTGCTTTGCAGACTTGAAATCAAATGCGCAAAGACCGTCAAAACATAAGGAGAGCGGTGGAAGAATTCTTTTTGCATATACATTGTAAGACTGTGTTTTCGATAGGTAACCCGTCAGCTATTATTTACCAAATTCCACTAATAACGTAAGTTGAACTGCATTCAGCTTGCGTTATTATTTTAAATAAATAATAATTGCATATACGGCTATTTATTTTTTAAATGAGTGTTGCATTGTTTCTATAAATGTGGTATAGTAATAAAGGTATTCGGCGCAACCAAAAATTTATACATAAGAGGGGAAAAATATGAAACTCATTTACGGAGTTAAGGACAGACCGAGCGTACCCAGAATCTTGCTGTTCGCTCTTCAACAATTACTTGCAATTCTTGCCGCAACCATTGCAGTGCCTATGATAATAGGCAACGGAATGTCGCCTTCCGCCGCGTTATTCGGCGCAGGCGTAGGCACGATTGTCTATCTGTTGTTTACAAAATTCAAAAGCCCTGTGTTCCTTGGCAGTTCGTTTGCATTCTTAGGTTCCATGGCGGCGGCATTCGCAGGCGGAGTAACTGCCTCTTTAGGCTATCTCGGTCTTATCATAGGTGCGGTCTTTGCGGGTCTTGTCTATGTAGTAATTGCAATAATCGTAAAATTTGCAGGCGTTAAGTGGATAAACAAGATTATGCCCGCCGTAGTAATAGGACCTACGGTTGCCATAATAGGTCTTTCGCTTGCAGGCAATGCGGTAGGCGACCTTACGACGGGTGCCGTAGCAAGTGCGGAAGGCGCAATGCTTGCCTCCCCCTACGTCTGCCTTGTATGCGGTTTAGTAACCCTTGCCGTTACTATAGTTTGCTCGGTTTACGGCAAAAAGCTTTTAAAGATGATACCCTTCATAATAGGTATTCTTGCAGGTTACGCGGTTGCGGGAATCTTCACGGGTATCGGCTACTGGGCTAATGTTGACGCACTCAAAGTTATCGACTTCTCTAAGTTCAACAATATGCAGTGGTATCCCGACTTTGCGTTCGTAAAAGCGTTTATTAAACCCGATTACGGCACGACGAACATTGGCACGTATATCGGCACGATTGCAGTTGCCTATATCCCCGTTGCATTCGTAGTATTTGCAGAACATATTGCAGACCACAAGAACATCTCTTCCATAATCGAAACAGACCTTTTAACAGACCCCGGTCTTACGAGGACTCTGCTCGGCGACGGCATCGGCTCTATGGCAGGCGCACTCTTCGGCGGTTGCCCCAACACAACTTACGGCGAGTCCGTGGGTTGCGTAGCAATTTCGGGCAACGCCTCCGTCGTTACTATATTGACCACCGCCGTTATGGCTATCGTGGCGTCCTTTATTGCCCCCTTCGTAACCTTCCTTTCGACAATTCCCCCCTGCGTAATGGGCGGTGTGTGCATAGCTTTATACGGCTTTATCGCAGTATCCGGTCTTAAAATGATTCAAAAGGTTGACCTTGGCGACAACAGAAATCTGTTCGTAGTTTCCGTAATTTTAATTGCAGGCGTAGGCGGACTTACTCTTACGTTCGGCAAGATTACTATAACCTCTGTTGCATGCTCTCTTATCCTCGGTATATTAACCAACCTTTTGGTAAATATTAAATCGAAGAAGGGTAAGGCAAATCAAACCGAAGGCACAGCCGAAGAGAAAATTGAAGCAACCGAAGATGAAAAGGAGGCGGAATAATGAAAGAATTTAAAAACGTATTTATCTTCGACCACCCTTTAATTCAGCATAAAGTCGCCATACTCCGCGATAAAAATACAAGTATGAAGGAGTTCAGAGAACTTATCGAGGAAATTACCACGATAATGACCTACGAGAGTATGAGAGACGTGGAATTGGTACCCGTACAGGTGGAGACCCCTTTGGAGGTTACTACACAGTACAAGGTTGCCGACGACAGCGTGGCAATCGTTCCTATCTTACGTGCAGGGTTGGGTATGGTAAACGGCGTTCACAAGGTGTTCCCCACCGCAAAGGTAGGTCATATCGGTATGTACCGTGACGAGGAGACGTTGGAACCCCATGCCTACTATTGCAAGCTACCTGCAGATATAGAGCATAAGACTGTATTTTTAATCGACCCCATGCTTGCAACGGGCGGTTCTGCCTGTGACGCGATAAGCGCTTTAAAAGAGCGTGGTTGCAAAAAGATTAAATTTATGGCAATCATCGCGGCACCGCAGGGCGTTGAAAAGGTTGCCACGTCTCATCCCGACGTACCTGTTTACGTATCCACTCTCGACAGATGCCTTAACGAAAACGGCTATATTCTTCCCGGTTTGGGCGACGCAGGCGACAGACTTTTCGGAACAAAATAATATGGTTTTTGCTTATAGAACACGGTCAAAAGACCGTGTTCTTGTTTGGTTAGCGACAGCTGTTTTGTGAACATAAGCGTAATAACGTAAGTTGAATTTGCCTCAGCTTGCGTTATTTTTTACCTTAAATTACTTATTTGTGCTTAGCCTTAACGCTATATGCAAAAGACCTTGACTAAAAAGCCAAGGTCTTATTAGTTACGAACTATAAAAAGTAAATTGTTGCAACCATTACTATCGGATTTGAAGGTCTTTATACTATCACAAATTATTTTTATAATCAGTTCCCCAAACGTGCATAGCGTCAAGAATGGGTTTCAACGTTTTACCGAGTTCGG
>JBJEVA010000095.1:0-13259 GCA_051884115.1 Candidatus Coproplasma sp.
AACGTTAGATTTTTTGCGGTGAAAAGATATATACGCATAATCGCCAAACACGTGAAATAAAAAAAGTAAAGGAGTAAAGCTTTAATGAATTTACCGATTCACAAGTATGGCAAAACAGAAAGACGGAAGTTCGGCAAAATCAACGAAGTCATCGACATACCCGACTTAGTTGAAATACAAAAGGTCAGCTACCGTAATTTCATTGAAGAAGGTATAGGAGAGGTTTTCGAGGATTTTTCGCCCATAACCGATTATTCCGACCACTTCGAACTGTATTTTCTCGACCACTGGTTTGACGAAAAACCTAAGTATGACGAGAAGGAGTGTCGCAACCGCGATGCTACCTATGCTCTTTCCTTACACGCAAAAGTAAGGCTCGTCAACAAAGTTTCGGGCGAAATCATCGACGATGCAGACGTCTTTATGGGTGATTTCCCTAAGATGACCGATTCAGGTTCGTTCATAATCAACGGTGCTGAGCGTGTTATCGTATCTCAGCTCGTCCGTTCTCCCGGAAGCTACAACGCTATGGAGAGGGACAAGACCGGTAAGGAGATGTACAACACCACCGTTATCCCCAACCGTGGCGCTTGGCTTGAGTTCGAGCAGGACGTTCAGGGCGTTCAGTGGGTTCACGTTGACAGAAAGCGTAAAATCTGTGCAACCGTACTTTTAAGGGCGCTCGGCTTCGGTTCGGACAGGGCTATTTTAGACTTGTTCGCCGACGATAAGATGATTGAGAACACAATCGCAAAGGATACGACTAAGTCCGAAAGCGACGGCCTTGTCGAGCTTTACAGAAAGCTCCGTCCCGGCGAAGTTCCCACCGAGGCGTCTGTTAGACAGCATCTAAACAATCTCTTCTTCGACCCCCGCAGATACGACGTGGTTAAGGTCGGAAGATACAAGTTCAACAAAAAGCTCAACGTCGCTTACCGTCTCCCCGGTTGCAAGGTTTCGGAAGATATCTTCAACCCCGAAACGGGCGAACTCATCATATCCGCAGGCGAGATTATAAGCGAAGCTAAGGCTGTTGAAATTCAGGACGCAGGTATAAACGAAGTATTCGTAACCGTCAACGATTCCGAACGCGGAGAAATCAAACATAAGATAATCGGTAACAACACCGTAAATTGGAAGGCTCTTTCCGATAAAGACCCCAAGATGTTCGGTCTCCTTGCTACCGCATTCTATCCCAACTTCGTATTCTGTAAGCAGATTGCCGAGGAGTGTGAAAACGCTTCTTGCGAAGAAGTTGCGGAAAAATACATCGATAAGATTAACGCCCTCTATTACACGGTTGAAGTTCCCGAAACAGAGGACGAAAAGCCCGAAGAGAAGAAGAACAGGGAAAAGAGACACGACCAGCGTATCAAATTCGTGGAGGCGTGCAAACTCTTCGTCGCTCTTTTAAACAGCGATAAGACTTCGCTCGACGCAGACGAGAAAAAGGCTATTAAACCCATTATCGAAAAGCTCAACCATAAGCACATTACGGTTGACGATATCGTAGCCGCTATCTCTTCTAATATCGACTTACAGTACGGCATCGGCACGATTGACAACATCGACCACCTCGGCAACCGTCGCGTACGTTCCGTAGGCGAACTCTTAACCAACCAGCTCCGTATAGGTATCTCCCGTCTTGAAAAGCTCATCAGAGAGAGAATGGCAACTCAGGACGCAATGGGCGTTACCCCTAAGGGACTTATAAACATTCGTCCCGTATCGGCGGTTATTAGGGAATTCTTCGGTTCTTCACAGCTCTCTCAGTTCATGGACCAGACCAACCCCGCCGCAGAACTTACCCATAAGCGTAAGCTCTCCGCATTAGGTCCCGGCGGTCTTAACCGCGACAGAGCAACCTTTGAAGTACGTGACGTTCACCACTCTCACTACGGCAGACTCTGCCCTATAGAGACTCCCGAAGGTCAGAACATAGGTCTTATTTCTTCGCTTGCAACCTTCTCAAAGGTCAACGAATACGGCTTCATTATGTCGCCCTACAGAAAGGTAGAACATACCTACGACGAAGAGGGAAAGATTATCGACACATATGTAACCGACCACGTTGACTATCTCACCGCAGACGAAGAAGATAAATATACCGTAGCTCAGGCAAACGAACCCCTTGACGAAAACAACCGCTTTATCAATAAGCACATCGGTTGCCGTCATCAGGATTTAATAACCCAGCTCACCGCAGAGCATATGGATTATATGGACGTAAGCCCTAAACAGCTTGTATCCGTAGCAACGGCACTCATTCCCTTCCTTGAAAACGACGATACCAACCGTGCGCTGATGGGCTCGAACATGCAACGTCAGGCAGTTCCCCTTATGAAGACGGAGAGCGCAATAGTTGCAACGGGTATTGAATCTGCAATCGCAAGGGATTCGGGCGTACTCGTTCACGCAAAGGAAGGCGGTGTAGTTGTAGGAAGTACTTCCGACTGTATTAAGATTCGCGAAGACAGCGGTTTAGTAACCGAATATAAATTAAAGAAATTTGAACGTTCTAACCAGAACACCTGCCTTAACCAAAAGCCTATAGTAAATACAGGCGACAGAGTAGTTAAGGGCGAAGTTATTGCCGACGGTCCTGCTACCAACAACGGCGAACTTGCACTCGGCAAAAACATTCTCATTGGTTATATGGAATGGGAAGGCTACAACTACGAGGACGCTATCCTTATCTCCGAAAAGCTTGTACAAGACGACGTGTTCACCTCTATCCATATCGAAGAACACGAAACCGAGGCAAGAGACAGTAAGTTAGGACCCGAAGAAATTACAAGGGATATCCCCAACGTAGGCGAAGACGCACTTAAAGATTTGGACGAAGACGGTATTATCCGTATCGGTGCAGAAGTACACCCCGGCGATATCCTCGTCGGTAAGGTAACTCCCAAGGGCGAAACCGAACTTACCCCCGAAGAAAGACTTCTTAGAGCAATCTTCGGCGATAAGGCAAGGGAAGTTAGGGATACTTCCTTAAAGGTACCTCACGGCGAAGGCGGTATAGTCGTTGACGTTAAGGTATTCACAAGGGAGAACAAGGACGAGCTTGACCCCGGCGTATCCAAGTTAGTAAGAGTATATATCGCACAGAAGAGAAAGATTCAGGTCGGCGATAAGATGGCAGGTCGTCACGGTAACAAGGGCGTCATCTCCAGAGTATTGCCTCAGGCGGACATGCCCTTCTTAGCAGACGGTACTCCTTTGCAGATTTTGTTGAACCCCCTCGGCGTGCCTTCCCGTATGAACATCGGACAGGTGCTTGAGGTTCACTTAGGACTTGTCTGCAAACAGCTCGGCTGGAAGATTGCAACCCCCGTATTCGACGGTGCAACCGAACAGGATATCAAACAGCTCTTTAAAGAGAATAACATAGTTAACCCCGAAGGCAAGGTTGACGGTAAGATTCAGGTATATGACGGCAGAACGGGCGAACCCTTTGAAAACAGAGTAACCGTCGGCGTTCAGTATATGATTAAGCTTATCCACCTTGTTGATGATAAGATTCACGCACGTTCCATAGGACCTTACAGCCTTGTAACTCAACAGCCCCTCGGCGGTAAAGCTCAGTTCGGCGGACAGCGTTTCGGCGAAATGGAAGTTTGGGCGTTGGAGGCATACGGCGCGGCGCACATCTTACAGGAAATATTAACCGTTAAGTCGGACGACATCGTAGGACGTGTAAAGACTTACGAGTCAATAGTTAAGGGCAACAACATTTCCGAACCCGGTATTCCCGAAGCGTTTAAGGTACTATTAAAAGAATTGCAGTCGCTTGCGCTCGACGTCAAGGTTCTCACCGAAGGCGGTGAAGAGCTTATCATTCACGAACTTGACGAAGACGACGAAGCAATTCCCAACGCAAAGGCAAGGGAAGCGGAGGACAGAGAGAAGGAATTGCCCGAAGAAGAACTCGAGCTTCAATCGGCAAAGGACGACGAGGACGAAGATATGGCAGACATATCTCTCTTCGACGACAGCGACGATGACGACGGCTTTGCTGGCAAGGAACTCTTCACCGACGACGATATGGACGACTTCGGCGACGATGATGATTTGGGCGATAAATTCACCCTCTTCGACGACAGCGACGATGACGAGGACAAGGACTAAACGGGAGGTAATATAAATGTTTGAATTAAACGATTTTTGCTCGATTAAAATTGGCGTAGCTTCTCCCGAAAAAATCAGGGAACTTTCTAAGGGCGAAGTAACTAAGCCCGAAACCATAAATTACAGAACACAGAAGCCCGAAAGGGACGGTCTTTTCTGCGAAAGGATTTTCGGACCGATGAAGGACTGGGAATGTCACTGCGGAAAATACAAGCGTATCCGTTATAAGGGCATCGTCTGCGAAAAGTGCGGTGTCGAAGTAACGAGGGCTAAGGTAAGAAGGGAGAGAATGGGTCACATTGAACTCGCCGCTCCCGTATCGCATATCTGGTATTTCAGAGGCGTTCCTTCGAGAATAGGTCTCGTACTCGATATGAGTCCTAAGGACTTAGAGCAGGTTATCTACTTTGCCGCATACGTCGTAATCAACCCCGGCACCGAGCCTATGTACTTCGAGGACGCAAGGGGTAACACAAAGAAGGTCGAATACAAACTCGTCATCACCGACAGAGATTTGCGCGCCATCGAAGAAAAGTACGGCGATAGCGAAACCACAGGCTTAAAAGTGGGCATGGGTGCAGAAGCTATCCGCGAACTTTTAATGGCGGTTGACCTTGAAAAGGAATGCGAGGAAACGAGAAAGATTATCGACAGCTCTAACGCAAGCCAGAAGAAGCTTAAAGCTGTTAAGAGAATAGAAGTTTTGGAATCGTTCAGGAAGAGCGGTAATAAACCCGAATGGATGGTGTTAACCGTACTTCCCGTACTTCCTCCCGAACTTCGCCCTATGGTGCAGTTGGACGGCGGTAGATTTGCTTCCTCCGACCTCAACGATTTGTACCGCAGGGTAATAAACAGAAACAACAGATTAAAGAGAATGATAGAGCTTGGCGCTCCCGATATGATTATCAAGAACGAGAAGCGTATGTTACAGGAAGCTGTCGATGCTCTTATCGATAACGGCAGGCGTGGCAGGGCGCTTTCAGGTCCTTCAAATAGGGAGCTTAAATCACTTTCCGGTATGCTCCGCGGTAAGCAGGGTCGTTTCCGTCAGAACCTTTTAGGTAAGCGTGTTGACTACTCAGGCCGTTCGGTTATCGTCGTAGGACCCGAACTCAAACTCTATCAGTGCGGACTTCCCAAGGAAATGGCAATCGAACTCTTCAAACCCTTCGTAATGAAGAGACTTGTAGAGAGCGGTCAGTGCCAGAACATCAAGAGCGCAAAGCGTGCCGTTGAAAAGGCTAAGCCCATGGTATGGGATATTTTGGAAGACGTAATTAAGGAACACCCCGTTCTTTTGAACCGTGCGCCTACGCTCCACAGATTGTCCATTCAGGCGTTTGAACCCGTGCTTATCGAGGGCAGAGCAATTAAGATTCACCCCCTCGTATGTACGCCCTTCAACGCAGACTTCGACGGCGACCAGATGTCCGTTCACGTACCTCTTTCAATCGAAGCTCAGGCGGAAGCAAGATTCTTGATGCTCTCCTCCAATAATATCTTAAAGCTCTCGGACGGCAAGCCCGTTATGCAACCTTCACAGGATATGGTTATGGGCGCTTACTATTTAACCATTATAAGAAGGGCAGAAGGCAAGTTCTACCGTTGGGGCGGAGACAGATATTACGAATGTAACGAAGGCGAAGAGGGTGCTGAAAAGTATATCCCCAACGCATATATCTCCGAAGATGAAGTAATGATGGCTTATCAGACCAAACAGCTTCATATGCAGGACGAAATATACGTACGCCGTACTGTAAAAATCGACGACGAAAAGTCACCTTTCAACGGTCAAACCGTAACAGGTATTGTAAAGACGACTGTCGGCAGAATAATCTTCAATAACGAAATCCCCCAGAATTTGGGTTTCGTTAAGCGTGAAACTCCCGAAGATTATCTCAAATACGAAATTTCATACGAATTCCTCGGCTCTAACGTTGCAGTCGGCAAGAAACAGCTCGGTAAGATTGTAGAGCGTTCGTTTAAGACGGGCGGTTCGGCAAAGGCCGCGGATATCCTCGATAAGATTAAATCTCTCGGTTACAGATATTCAACGGTCGGTGCAATAACCACTTCCGTATTCGATATGCACATTCCCGAAGCTAAGAAGGAAATCGTTGAAAAGACGGAAGAGAAAGTTCTCCAAATCGAAAGAAAATATCAGAGAGGTTTATTGAGAGAGGAAGAGCGTTACAACGCAGTTATCAACGCTTGGGATTCCGCAACGGATGCAGTTACCGAAGCTTTGAAGGCTTCCCTCGATAAGTTCAACCCCATCTGGATGATGGCAAACTCGGGCGCCCGTGGTTCAATCGACCAGATGAAACAGCTCTCCGGTATGAGAGGACTCATGGTTAACCCTCAGGGTCGTAAGATTGAAGTCCCCGTTAAATCGTGCTTTAGGCAGGGTCTTTCGGTTCTCGAATACTTCATCTCCTCGCACGGCGGTCGTAAAGGTCTTGCCGATACGGCGTTAAAGACGGCTGACTCCGGTTACTTAACCCGTAGGCTCGTTGACGTTGCACAGGAAGTGATTGTAAGAGAAGACGACTGTATGGCTGGCTCTAAGAAGCCCCGCGGTATGGTTGTTAAGGCAATCATCGGACCTAACGGCGAAACGATTGAAGGTCTTGAAGACAGAATTCAGGGTCGTTTCGTTTCCGAAGACGTGTTCGATAAGAACGGCAATCTCATAATCGCACAGAACGAATTTGTCACCGACGAAATTGCAAAACAGATTATTTCCGCAGGCATCGAACAAGTATCTATCCGTTCGGTATTCACCTGTAATTCACGTTTCGGCGTGTGCGCTAAGTGCTACGGCAAGAATATGGCAACCAACACCCCCGTATTACCCGGCGAAGCAGTCGGCGTAATCGCCGCTCAGTCCATCGGTGAACCCGGTACCCAGCTTACCATGCGTACCTTCCATACGGGCGGTATCGCGGCAACGGGCGATATTACCCAAGGTCTTCCCAGAGTTGAAGAACTCTTTGAAGCACGTAAACCTAAGGGTTGTGCAACCCTTTGCGAGGTTTCGGGTGTGGTTAAGATTGACGACTCCGATAACCTTAAACACGTTATCGTATGCGACCCCGTAACCGATGAAGTTAAAAAGGACTATGCGCTTCCCTTCAACGCAGAACTCAAGGTTAAGGCAGGCGACACGGTTGCTCCCGGCACCACCCTTAACGCAGGTTCCGTATATCCTCAGGATATATTAAGGGTACAGGGCGTAAAGGGCGTTCAGGACTATATCTTAGAGCAGATTCAGTCAGTATATCGTTCTCAGGGCGTTGACATCAACGATAAGCACGTAGAAATCATCGTTCGTCAAATGCTTAAAAAGGTTAGAATCGAAAACTCCGGTTCTACCGACCTTCTTCCCGGCGAAACGGTCGATATGTTCACGGTTGAAGACGAGAACAGAAAGGCAATCGAAAACGGCGGTGCGCCTGCATTGCAGAAGAGAGTTCTGCTCGGTATAACCAAGGCCGCGCTCTCCACAGACAGCTTCCTCTCTGCGGCATCCTTCCAGGAAACTTCAAGGGTACTCACAGACGCTGCTATCAAGAACAAGGTTGACCCCCTTATGGGCTTGAAGGAGAACGTAATTATCGGTAAGCTTATCCCCGCAGGTACGGGCGTTAAGGAGTACAAGAATATGTCCCCCATAATCAATCCTGCATACGGTAAGGACAGCGAGGACGAAATACTCTAAGACTTTTAATTGTCAAAGAATAAAAGTATTAAATAAAGGGGAGGCGCGCCTCCCCTTTAATATAACGGGTGAAAAAATGGATTTTGAAGACGTAAGACTCTGCGATTTGCTTGATAAGGTAGAAAAGAAAGCTACGGCTATTGCCCAGACGCGCAACGTGTCGGAGTTTAAGGATTTAGGCTCGGCTATTCAGTCGGTATATAACTACTTCGTATCCTCTTCAAAGCAGTACGAAGAGCAACAGCCTATGCTTAAAAATCTCTTCTCGTCGTTCAACTATTCGGCAGTCATAATAAACGACGCAATCAAGAACAAAACGCTCGATAAGGAGGCAACCGAACTTCTAAACGAGTGCCTCGAAATTATCGTAGCCTGTTGTAAAAACATAAAAAATTCACTTAAAGGCTAATTAAAATCAACCCTATAAAACAAATTACCCCGCACATATGTGCGGGGTAATTGAATTTTATACACTATTTCTCGCCTTCTATGGTTTCAACAACTTCAACGTTGCTTTGTTTTTTCTTAGCGAATAGGGTAAGGAAGTAGGTTGCAATACCTCCGATAATAAAGGTTGCAACGCCTAAGCAAATCTGCAACGTGTCTAAGCAGGCAACTCCGTAATCGGGGTCGAGGAAGAAGGTGATTATTACCGCAGGGATTGAACCGAGTACAAACCCAACAATCGCCCACATAGTTGCACGGCGGAACTTATTTAACAGAAGCTTCATAAGCCTTGCGATGGTAAAGAAACCGACAATCACGCCCAAGGCAAAAATTGCAAGCACCAATACTGAATGACCGAAGTCGGTTTTAAGTGCTGAAACGGTGTCGAATATGGGGTTGTAATAGCCGAAGATAAGTAGGAGCATAGAACCGCTAATCCCCGGTACGACGAGCGCACAGCTCGCCAAAATGCCCATAAGCGCAAGCAGTAAATATCCGTACCAGGGCATGGAAGAGGTTAAGTCAACGTTGCCCATATTTGGTATAAAGCAGATGCCGATAACGAGGGCAAGGGGAATTAAAACTGACGCTACGTCAATCTTTTTAAACCCGTCCTTCTTTGCGCTCATAACCATATCGGGGCAACTGCCAAGCATAAAGCCTGCAAACAGCATAACGGTGGGGAAGGGTGCGTATTTTAACGCATACTTTATGGGGATAAACAACGCCACAACTGCAAGAAGCGCACCGAGCAGTATGGGCAGAAGGAACATAAAGTTCTTTTTAAAGTTTTTAAATAGACCGCTTATGCTCTCTATTAGCTTGTCATAAACTCCCAAAAGCACTGCAATCGTTCCGCCCGAAACGCCGGGGATAATCATCGCAAGCCCGATTGCTCCGCCTTTAAGCATATTGAGTAAAAAATTTTTAACCTTCAATTTTAATTGTCCTACCGTTAAAATGGTTTTAGCGTAACGCTATTTTATGTTATTAAAAAAACAAAATTATTATACCCGCAAAGGCATAAAGTCCTTTACGGGCGTAAATTTACCACTTAAAAGGCGTAACCTGATATACGTAGTAGTTAAGCCAGTTAATGTAAAAGAGGTTGGATGTGGAAGACCAATTCATCTTGACCTTAGTCATCTCCTTGTCGGCAAAGTAATTTTCAGGCGCCTTAATGGGTAAGCCCTTTGCAAGGTCCCTCTCGTATTCGCGTTTAAGCGTATCCCTGTCGTACTCCATATGACCTGTCACGAAAACCTGCCTATTGTCACAGCTTTTAATAATGCTCACGCCAGCCTTTTTGGAGTAGGCTAAAATTTTAAGCTCTTTGTGCTTTTTAATGCTGTCGGCATAGACGGTGGTGTGCCTTGAATGGGGCATATGGAACTCGTCGGAAATACCCCTCATAAGCGGTTCAATCTCACCGTTTAACACTCTCTGGTGGGCAAATATGCCAAAGCATTTTTCCTTTAAGCGATGCTTGGGTATTCCGTAGAAGTAGTAAAGCCCTGCTTGCGCTCCCCAACAGATGAACAGGGTAGAGGTAACGTTGGTCTTAGTCCACTCAAAAATCTTTTTAAGTTCACTCCAATAGGCAACTTCCTCAAACTCCATATCCTCAACGGGTGCGCCCGTTATTATCATACCGTCGAAGTGCTTGCCTTCGATTTCGTCGAAGTTCTTATAAAACCTGTCAAGGTACTCCTGACCGATATGGGTGGGGTTGTAAGACTCCGTTCTTACAAGGGTGATATTTACCTGTAAAGGAGAGTTGGATAAAAGACGCATAAATTGCGTTTCGGTCGTCTCCTTTGTGGGCATTAAGTTTAATATGGCAATCTCGATAGGGCGGATATCCTGCAATTGCGCCCTGTCTTTATCCATTACGAAGATTCTTTCGCCTGTAAGCACGTCGTATGCAGGCAGGCGTTTATCAATGACTATAGGCATAGTTTTTCCTTTAATACGCATAAAAGCTTATGCGAAAGAGTAGTAGTAAAGCGGTTAAATATTTTGATTTAGGTTAAATATTTTTTAACGCCTGTTCAAGGTCGGCAATAATATCGTCGGGGTTTTCGATGCCGACGGAAAGGCGTACAAGATTTTCAGGCACGCCGGCCTTTACCAAATCTTCCTTTGAAAGCTGACGGTGGGTAGTGGAAGCGGGGTGAAGAACACAGCTTCTAACATCTGCTACGTGGGTCTCCTGAGTAATCATTTTAAGGCTCTCCATAAAGGTTGCACATTTCTTCACGTCGCCCTTTATGCCGAAGCTCATCATACCGCCCTGACCGTTAGGAAGATATTTTTCAGCCAATGCGTGGTACTTATTATCGGGCAGAGATGCGTGTTTAACCCACTCAATCTTGGGGTGTTTATTTAAATATTCGGCTACCTTTTTAGCGTTAGACGAATGTCTTTCCATTCTAAGGGCCAAAGTGTCACAGCCAAGGTATGTTATATATGCGTTCATAGGCGCCATAATTGCACCGATATCCCTAATCATCTGCGCTCTGCACTTGGTTGCAAACGCCACGGGGAGGTCGGCATAGACTAAGCCGTGATAGCTCTCGTCGGGGATATTGAAGGAGGGGTATCTTTCATTGTCCTTAAAATTGAAGGTTCCCGCATCTACAATCATACCGCCGAGTGCGGCCGCGTGACCGTCCAAATACTTCGTGGTGGAGTGAATAATAACGTGTGCGCCGAACTCCTTAGGACGGCAAAGCGCAGGGGTTGCCAAGGTGTTGTCAACCATAAACAACACGCCGTGTTTATTTGCTATCTTTGCAATTTTATCAAAGTCTAAAACGACGATTGCAGGGTTAGCAATTGTCTCGCAGAAGATAAATTTGGTCTTATCGTCAATAAGTTTTTCAATCTCTTCCGCGCTATCGTCGGGGTTAAAGAACCTGCATTCAATGCCGAGTTTAGGCAAAGTTGTGCCGAATAAGTTAAACGTACCGCCATAGCACGCCTGAGATACAACAACGTTGTCGCCGGCACCTGCGACGGTTAAAGTAGCAAGTGTGGTTGCGCTCATACCCGAAGCACAGCCGATAGAAGCAACCGCGCCCTCTAACGCGGAAATCTTATTTTCGAGTGCGGTGACGGTGGGGTTGGCAAGACGGGAATAAAAGTAGCCGTCGCTCTTTAAGTCAAAGCAGTCAGCCATCTTTTGGGTATCGCCGTAGAAGAAGGTTGTCGATTGGCAAATGGCAGGTATTCTGCTTTCGCCCGTTTCGGGTCTATATCCCGCCTGTACGCATAAACTGTCAAGTTTTAAATTGTTCATAATATTTCCTCTTTACCGCAAAGTGCAGTTAAATTACGTAATAACAAAGCTTAATAATCTTTAAGCTGTCGCCTTGTGTCGCGTTCTACGTCGCGTTGTTTTATCGACTGCTTTTTGTCATAGGTCTGTTTGCCACGGCATAGCGCAACTTCGACTTTAATAAGATTGTCTTTAAAGTAGAGCGCGATAGGCACTAAGGTCATACCCTTTTGATTTATTTTACCGACTATTTTAGATATTTCGTATTTATGCAGAAGTAGCCGTCTGTCCCTTTTAGAGTCCTTAGAGTTAAACGCACCGCTCTTGTCATAGACGGGTATGTGCATATTTTTAAGGGTAACTTCACCCTCTCTAATAAAGCAAAAGCTGTCCTTTAAATTGCAGTTACCCTGCCTTAAAGACTTAACTTCGGCACCCTCTAATACTATTCCCGCCTCGTACTTTTCTTCGATAAAATATTCATACGTAGCCGATTTGTTGAAAGCAATCTGTTTCATAATTTTATATAGTAATTATATCACCATTTTTAAGGCTTTGTCAAAGCTATATCAGCTCAAATTGTATGCGCCTTAAAGCCAAATCGCACCCAACGGCTTTAACCTTAACCATATCCCCTAAACGGAAGGAGTGGCGCGTACCTTTAAGCAAAAACTTTTCGGGGTAAAGTTCGTATCTGTCCGCAGGCAGTAACTCAAATCTAACCATACCCTCGATTGAGTTAGCAAGTTCAACGAAGATGCCCGTTTCGGTCACGCCGGAGATTATTCCGTCGAACTCTTCGCCAAGCCTTTTTTGCATATATGCCACCTTATAGGCGTCGTCAACGTCGCGTTCCACCTGTTCGGCACGGCGTTCGCGTTCGCTCGTGTCTAAGGAGGCGGTGGGGGCAATACGAGAAAATTTTGTTAAATCCTCGTTGTTATCACCCTTTAATAAGAGTTTTAAAACTCTGTGAACGAATAAGTCGGGGTAACGGCGAATGGGGGAGGTGAAGTGGCAGTAACACTCGCTTGCAAGTCCGAAATGACCTAAATTTTCTTGGCTGTACCTCGCCTTCTGCATAGAGCGGAGCATAACCTTATTTACAACCGAAGCATACGGTTTGCCTTCCGCTTCGGACAAAATACGCTGATAATCTTTGGGCGAAACGTCCTCGGGGTTGCCCTTAGCATTTATTCCCAAGTCTTTTACAAAACCGTAAAGTAGGCTTGCCTTTTCGGCAGAGGGGCGTTCGTGAATACGGTATAAAAAGGGAGCTTTTCTCTTTAAAGCAAAGGTAGCCACCGTCTCGTTTGCAGACACCATAAACTGCTCTATAATGCGGTGAGAGAGCGCTCTATTACAATCGGGAATGACAATATCACCCCGTTCATCGACGTATATGTGCGCCTCTTTTACGTCAAGGGCAACTTCGCCGTCGCGGTGACGATTCTTTTCAAGTTTAATACAAAGGCTCGCCATCTCTTTAAGAAGCTCGGCAATTTCGCCTAACTTGCTTTGCTTGTCCCCGTTTTCCAAAACGTCGGTAACTTCATCGTAGGTCAAACGCCTGTCGCTTCTAATAACGCTTTCGCACAGCTCGTAACCCACCTTATTACCCTTTTCGTCAAAGTACATAAAGCAGGTCATAGCGTATCTGTCCTCGCCCTCGTTAAG
>JBJEVA010000096.1:0-2859 GCA_051884115.1 Candidatus Coproplasma sp.
GGGTACATTGCGGTATTCAGAGGCACGCCTATGATGGTTCAGCTTCTTCTACTGCACTTTGCAGTTTTCATCGGCGTTAAGATTGAACCCGTTTTAGAAGTTTCGCTTATCTTCGGACTTAACAGCGGTGCGTATATGGCGGAAATTATCAGAGGCGGTATTAACGCCGTCGATAAGGGTCAGATGGAAGCAGGCAGGTCGTTAGGGCTTAGTTACTCCTCCACTATGATTAGAATAATTCTTCCGCAGGCTGTCAAAAATATTATGCCCTCTATCGGTAATGAATTTATTTCATTGTTAAAGGAAACTTCAATCGTCAGCGTTATAGGTCTTGCAGACCTAACGAGGGCATTCAAGGCTATTGCCGATTCAACTTATGAATACTTTGTACCTTATATTGCTCTTGCAATTATCTACTTCGTACTTGTAATGATAATAACGCTTATCATACGCCTTTTAGAGAGGAGGCTTGCTAAAAATGAACGAAAATAAACAGACGATTATCGAGGTTAAAAATCTGCATAAATCGTTCGGGAATTTGCAGGTTTTGCAGGGCGTTGACCTAAACGTATATCAAGGCGACGTAATAGCAGTAATCGGTCCTTCTGGTTGCGGAAAATCTACGTTCCTACGCTGTTTAAATCTGCTTGAAGAACCCTCCGCAGGCGAAATCCTGCTTGAAGGCGAATACGTTTTCAAAAACGAGCGCAGTGCGATTGCTGAAGAAATTAAATCTCTTAAAAAGCAAGGTGCCGAAAACAAGGAAAAGCTTGAAGAGCTTAATGAAAAGTATAAGCAGGTTAAAAAGGCTGAGCTTGCGATAAGCAAAAAAATAAACAAGGGCATCAATGCGCACAGGCGCAAGATTGGAATGGTATTTCAACAGTTTAACCTGTTCCCCAATCTGACCGTAATGCAGAACATTACTCTTGCCCCCGTTAAACTTAAAATATGTTCCAAACAAGAAGCCGAAGAAAGAGCAAATAAACTGCTTGAAAAAATAGGGCTAAGCGACAAAGCCAACGTTTACCCCTCCACCCTTTCAGGCGGACAGAAGCAGAGAATTGCAATAGTAAGAGCGCTCGCTATGGAACCCGACGTTATGCTGTTTGACGAACCGACTTCCGCACTCGACCCCGAGATGGTCGGGGAAGTTTTAAAGGTTATGATAGACCTTGCCAAAGAAGGTATGACCATGGTAGTCGTAACGCACGAAATGGGCTTTGCAAAGGAAGTCGCCACCCGAGTTCTCTTTATGGACGAAGGGAAAATTCAGGAAGAAAACTCACCGCAGTTATTCTTCGGCAATCCTCAAAACGCAAGACTTAAAGACTTTTTATCTAAGGTTTTGAAATAAAAATTGCATATATAAGGTTATAAAAAAATCGGAGCGAGTTCCCTCACCCCGATTTTTTTATGCGATTATGCCGTTTAAATATGAAAGAAAATTTTAGTTCCCTTGCTTTTTCTTCATCTTCTTTTTTATCATCTTTTTTAAAGAAGTGTGATGTTCTTCGCCTGCCATAAGCCTGAATAGGTTAGCGTGATGTGCGCCCCAAGTAATTATATTTACGGCAAGGAGCATCATTAAAATTGCAATCACAAAGCCGTTCGATAAACTGTCTATTGCAGTATAGCGGAGAATAAAGATTATTACCTGCCAAATTGAATAGCCTGCAACGCCTATAAGCGAAGCCATTCCGCCCCACTCTGTAAAATAGACATAGACGAAAAGCATTAAGAAAAGTCCTAAGCCGATAAGCGCGAACCAAGCGTTTTCACACACCAAAGAAGTCCACAAAAAGCCTATGGTTGTGGATATACCCTTACCGCCTTTGAACTTTAAAAAGATAGAAAAGACGTGTCCCGTTACCGCAGAAAGTCCGAATGCTATTTTCATAAAGTCTGCGACTAAAATTTGCGTTCCTTTAAAGACGTAACCTTTAAATACGAAGTACCCCACGAGAACGGGAATTATGCCTTTTAACGCATCGCAAAAAAAGTTTAGAAGCCCAAACTTTAAACCAAGCTTTCGGGATATGTTCATTGCACCGGGGTTGCCCCCTTCCTTTAACGCGTCGTTGTGCTTTAATTTAACTATGAGTTTGGCAAAGTGGAAACAGCCCATAAGATAGCTTACCGCAACGCCCAACACAAGCCAATACCAACCGACTGCTAAGTCAAATTCTTTCATTGGTTTTCATTCCTTTCACGTGTGACTATTCTAATCGGCGTACCCGAGAAATCGAACGCACCCCTTATTGTGTTTTCAAGGAAACGCTGATATGAAAAGTGCATAAGATTACTGCTGTTTACAAAGAGTACGAAGGTAGGCGGAGCAACCGACACCTGCGAAGAATAATACACCTTTAAACGCTTACCGTTATACGAAGGCGGTTCGTTTGCCCTTACCGTATCCAAAATTAAATCGTTTAAAGTACCCGTAGGTATGCGCAAATGCGCGTTGGCATAGACCGCATCAACCTCTTTCATAATCCTTTCGGCACGCTGACCCGTCTTTGCCGACACGTATATGGGGCGGAAATAGTCCATAAACTTCAAGTCCTCTTTAAGCTTATCGTTGAACTTGTTTATGGTGTTGGTGTCCTTTTCGATTAAGTCCCACTTGTTCATTACCACCACCGAAGGTTTGCCCTGTTCGTGGACGTAGCCTATAATCTTTGTGTCCTGTTCGGTGAGGTTTTCCGAGCAGTCAACTACCAAAAGGCAGACGTCTGCACGGCGAACGGCGTCGAACGCCCTCATTACAGAATAGTATTCGATATCGTCCTCTACCTTTGCCTTTTTACGGATACCCGCGGTATCGATTATGGTATAATTCCTGCCGTCGTAGGTGAA
>JBJEVA010000097.1:0-2823 GCA_051884115.1 Candidatus Coproplasma sp.
AGTACAGGCATAAGGATAAAATCGTAGAGATAATAGACGGGTGCAAAGCGAGAGTTAATAAGCTGTATATGCAGTTGCGCTCTGCTGACGAACAAGAACGTGAAGTTATCTACGACACAATCAAGGACGAGAAAGCGGAACGGGACAGACAGGTTGCAAAATGGTTGACAAACGAAAATGTGTTAATTTTGGTGTTGCGGCACTATGAGAAAAATAACGCTTCCGATTGGCGAATCTATGCGGCACTTATCAATCACCCCGTATTCTCCGAGCTTCTGTTCGAACTGTATGATAGGTTTATCATTAAGGTTGAGGAAGACGAAAACGGAGAATATTCTCTGTATGGACGGAAATTCGCAAAAAAGTTTTAGTTGATATTAGGCTCGACTATGAAAAATAGTCGGGCTTTTTTGTAGGGTTTTCATTATACTTCTACAAAAGGTTCATTAAATATCTATAATCTATTATTGACAATAAGTCTATCATAGTATATAATATAAATACAATACAATGATAGGTAAAATATGTAATGAATAAGTTAATCAAAGAAATCAGAGTGATGGCGCATATGAGTCAGGAGCAATTCGCAAACGCCTTAGGTACGACCGCTCTTTCGGTGAACCGTTGGGAAAACGGAAAGACAATTCCCAATAATATGGCGCAGATGCAGTTATACGAATTTTGCGCGGAACGAAATATTGACCTTTTCAATTACGTAATAGAAGCCGAAAGGTATAAGGGAAAAGAAAAAAAACTCGTACTTTATCACGGTTCGAAAAAGGGTATCACGGGAGATATCAAACCGATAAGCAATGAATATTGCGATTTTGGAAAAGGGTTTTATATGGGTACTGACCCTGCCCAACCGTTGACGTTGATCTGTGATGAAAAGGCTCCAAAGTTTTATGCGGTGAGCGTTGACTTGGACGGGTTAAACGTGTTGAACGTGGAAGTCGGCTTGGATTGGGCAATGATGATTGCCTATTACCGAGGTTATATGAAAAATTTTAAAGGTACTTCCGTTTATGAAAAATACGCGCGTAAGGCTGACGGATACGATATGATAGTCGGTTATATCGCAGACGACAGAATGTACAAAGTGATGACGAGATTTTTCGAGGGTGAGATAACCGACGTTGCGCTTTTACACAGCCTTTCCGCGCTCGATTTGGGAAAGCAATACGTTGCGGTTACGCAAAAGGCTTGCGATAGAGTAAAGGTTTTAACCGAGCGTTGGTTAAACAAACTCGAATTGAAGATACTTGAAAGGAAGAGCATAGAAAGAAGGGAAGAGGGGGTTGCTCTTACAGAAGATATTCTAATGAAGTACAGGCGTGAAGGAAAATATTTTGACGAATTATTAAGGGGTGAGTAAATGATAAATTCTCTGCAATCTGCCCTGAGCGATATGCAGGGCAAACTGTTCGAACTTAGCCGTGGAAAAGGGTATGACAGCGAAAGTTTTATTGCTGCTTTTATGACCTCTCAAATTGCCGAGGATTTGGATTCCGACTTTAACCATCTGCAATGGGCGGGTAAAGAATATATAATGGAGCGCATTGAAAAGGAACTTGGTGACAAACTGAAAAAGAGTGGAGAGGTCTACGACTTGGAAACGCTTTATTGGACGGGGTACGTCTACAGGCAATGGCATTTTTATACGGGTGAAACGAGTAAAGAAATATATAAGCAGGCGAAAGCGCAACGTATGCGCACCGTATACTATCCGTATCACACAATGAGTGTGGAGATGGCGATAGACAGACTAAAAGAAAGATAGTCGGATTTTTGCAAAAAAGTTTAAAAAAATGAGAATGAACTGTTGCAAAAGTGGGCGTTTTTGCAACAAGTGCTATTTTAACTCTTTTAAAAACAGCCTGAAATGGTCCGATTTTGAATAAAAACGGCTGTTTTTTAGCTAAAATTAGTGGCAAAATGCAACAAATGAAAAACGCTTTAATCGGCGTAATAGGAAACGAATAATAATAGCAAAGAGTATGAAGCTCGGCTGTGAATAACAGTCGGGCTTTTATCTATGCAAAAAAATCAAAGGCAGGATACGACAATGCACTAAAACAGGCGAAGCCTACAGCCTTAATACGCAGACAAAAGACAACTTAATAAATGAGGGTAAAATTTGGTTTGACGTGATTGCGAGGTACGCATTTGGCTTGCCAAATGCCGAGCGAGAACGCTCGCCTCGTTAGGGGAAAGGTTCCCCTAAGACCCTTTGGTCAAACACAATTAATTTTGGAGGACAAGGATATAGAAGAAAAAGCAAGACGAACAAGACCGTTTGCCTATACTTTCAGGGCATCGGTGGAAGAGAAAAATTTAATAGACAACAAGCTGAAGCAAAGCGGACTAACAATGACGGACTTCATTATTCGGAGCATTACGGATAAGCCTGTTATCGCTGTGGACGATTCAGGAGAAATCTTGGCGGAACTCAAACGGCAGGGGAACAATCTCAATCAGGCGGTGAAGAACAACTACTTCGGCAACGCTACCGAACGAGAGATTATTTCCGCCGTGGAAGAATGTAAAAAGGTTTACCGTAAACTATCTTCCGCTATCGGAGGTGGATGATGCCGCTATTTAAAGGAGTGTCAAGCAAGAGTTCACCGAAGAAAGCAATCGACTACATAACAAGGGAAGATAAAGCCGCTTACGTTTCGGTGCGCAATCTGTTCGAGGACGAGGACTATGCCGAGCAGTTTGAGCAAACGGCAAGCCGATTCCACAAGGGCGGTAAGTTTGACGAACGTAAGTACTACCATTTCAAATTGTCGTGCGCAAGGAGTGATAACGTCAATTCTCAGG